>CAXBKI010000085.1:0-8642 GCA_963975955.1 uncultured Devosia sp. | reverse complement strand
GTCTGTCCAGCGTGCCGGCCCATCAACTGGGTGCGACCGCCATTGCTGCGGCGCTCGAGCGCGCGGGCGTCGCGCCCGACGATGTCGATGAGGTTATCCTTGGCCAGGTGCTGACTGCCGGCACCGGCCAGAACGCCGCCCGCCAGGCCGCAATGACCGCCGGCATTGGCCAGTCCGCCACCGCCTGGAGCCTCAATCAGGTCTGTGGTTCCGGCCTGCGCGCGGTAGCCTTGGGCATGCAGCAGATCGCCCTGGGCGACGCCAGCATCATCGTTGCCGGCGGGCAGGAATCGATGTCGCAGGCCCCCCATTGCCAGCAGTTGCGCGCACCCGCCAGGATGGGCCCGATTACCCTGGTCGACACCATGCTGGTCGACGGGCTTGTCGATGCCTTTGGCGGCTATCACATGGGCATCACTGCCGAGAATGTCGCGCGCGAATATGGCATTGACCGGGCAGCCCAGGATGCCTTCGCGCTTGGCTCGCAACGCAAGGCGGCGGCCGCCCAGCAGGCAGGCCGGTTTGTCG
Organism: uncultured Devosia sp.; assembly: GCA_963975955.1. Lineage (GTDB taxonomy): Bacteria > Pseudomonadota > Alphaproteobacteria > Rhizobiales > Devosiaceae > Devosia. Next base: position 8,114 of record CAXBKI010000085.1, on the reverse strand, counting down.
ACGAGATCGTGCCCGTGACCGTCACCACCCGCAAGGGCGACATTATCGTCGATCAGGATGAATATATTCGCGCCGATTCCAATGCCGATGCCCTGGCCCGGCTGCGTCCGGCCTTTGACAAGGCTGGCACTGTCACCGCCGGCAATGCGTCGGGCATCAATGACGGCGCCGCCGCGCTGGTGCTGATGAGCGCCGCCGAGGCCGCCAGGCGCGGTGTCGTGCCGCTGGCCCGTATTGCCGCCTGGGCCACGGCCGGCGTTGACCCGGCCTTGATGGGCACCGGCCCCATTCCGGCGTCAACCAAAGCCCTGGCCAAAGCAGGCTGGAGCGTGGGGGAACTTGACCTTATCGAAGCCAACGAAGCCTTCGCGGCCCAGGCCTGCGCGGTCAATCAGGCAATGGGGTGGGACCCCGCCAAGGTCAATGTCAATGGCGGCGCCATTGCGATCGGCCACCCCATAGGCGCCTCGGGTGCCCGCGTGCTGATCACTTTGCTGCACGAGATGGCACGGCGCGATTCCCGCAAGGGGCTGGCGACCCTGTGCATTGGCGGGGGCATGGGGGTGGCGCTATGCGTGGAGCGGCCCTGAGCTTGCCGCTCGTGCACCCGCCAGTTGCCTGCCCGCTTTGGGCAGACAACCTTGGTGCTAATCGAGAACGGCCTGCAGGAACTCCCGGGTGCGATCCTCGCTTGGATCGGTAAACAGTTCCTCGGGTGTCCCCTCCTCGCGGATCTGCCCGCGATCAAAGAAACAGACCCGATCCGATATCTCGCGGGCAAACCGCATCTCATGCGTGACCAGCAGCATGGTCAGATCGTGTTCTTCGGCCAGCCGGCCGATGACGGTCAGCACTTCGCCGACCAGCTCAGGATCAAGCGCCGATGTCGGTTCGTCAAACAGCAGGATGCTGGGCCGCATGGCCAGCGCCCGGGCGATGCCGACGCGCTGCTGCTGGCCGCCCGAAAGCTGGTGCGGATATTTGTCGGCCTGATCGGCCAGACCCACCATGTCGAGCAGTTCCTTGCCGCGATCGCGGGCCGCTTTCTTGCTCAGGCCGAGCACCTTGACCGGGGCTTCAGTGATGTTGCGCAGTACCGTCATATGCGGGAACAGATTGAACTGCTGGAACACCATGCCCAGCTGGGCCCGCATCTTGCGCAGGTGAGCCTCGCTGGCGGGGACCAGCCCATTGGGACCCTGCTCGTGCCAGAGCGGCTCGCCACCCACGCTCACCATGCCGCCGTCGATGCCTTCAAGCGTCATCAGAATGCGCAGCACGGTCGACTTGCCCGAGCCGGAGGGGCCGATGATGGAGACCTTTTCGCCCCGCTTGACCTCGAAATCGAGTTCGTTGAGCACGGTCAGATCGCCGAAGCGCTTGACCACCTTGTCGAATTTGATGATGGGATCGGTCATTTCAAGGGTACCCCCTGTTTGGGCAGCCAGGCATCGAGCAGGCGCACGCCCGTCGACGCGACCAGCGTCATGATGAGATAGAGGCCACCGACCAGCGACAGCGGGATGAGATAGTTGAAGGTGCGGTCGCCGACGATCTTGGCGACATTGAGCATTTCGAGCACCGTCACCACCGAGAGCACGGGCACGTCCTTCATGATCGAGACCAGATAGTTGCCCATGGCCGGGACAATGCGCGGCACGGCCTGCGGCACCACGATGTGGGTAAAGGTGCGCATCGCGGAAAGATTGAGCGCGCGGGCGGCCTCGTGCTGATCTCTGGGCACGGCCTCGAGACCCGCGCGATAGACCTCTGAGGTATAGGCGCTGTACTGGATGCCCAGCGCCAGGGCGCCCGTCATGAAGGCAGGCAGCACGATGCCGTATTCGGGCAGCACGTAGTACAGAAAGAACAACTGTACCAGCAGCGGCGTGTCACGGATGAATTCGGTGACGATCCCGGCAGGCCAGGAGATCAGGCGCGAGGGCGCGCTTTTGAGGATGGCAAAGACCAAGCCCAGCACCAGCGCGACGGCAAAGCCGAGCACGGCGGCCTGAATGGTGACCCACATGCCGATCAGCAGGATTGGCATAATGGAGATGGCGAAGGCCAACGGGCTCGATAGATCCCAGGCATATCCGAATAACATGGGCTAGCCTCCAACCGTGCGCCAGCGCGTGACGTAACGCTCGAGCAATCGCATCGCGGCGGTCACCACCAGCGCCATGCCAAAATAGGTCAGCAACAACATCGTGTAGATTGTCGTGCTGTCCTGGGTGAAATTACGAATCTGTTCGGCCCGGAACGTCAGATCGCCCAGGCTGATCAGCGACACCAGGGCAGTGTCCTTGAGGTTCTGCACCGCAAGATTGCCGAATGACGGCATCATTTCCGGAATGGCCTGCGGAACAGTGATGCCCCACAGCGTCTGCCGGGACGTGAAGTTGAGGGCGCGCGCGGCCTCGTGCTGGTCGGTATGCACCGACTGGATGGCGCCACGGACCACTTCGGCACCATAGGCCCCGATATTGAGGCCCAGTGCCAGCACGCCGGCAAGCACCGGCGGCAAGCGCAGGTCGATGCCCATCGCCGTACCGGCCAATGGTAGTGCGAAGTACAGCCAGAACAGCTGGACCAGCAGCGAAGTGCCGCGAAACACCTCGATATAGGCGATTGCAATGCTCTTGATGGCCCAATTGGGCGAGAGTTTGCCGATGCCGGCGGCAAAAGCCAGTACAGCGCCGAGCACCGTCGAATACAAAGTCAGCTGGACGGTGACCCAGGCGCCCTCCATCAACGGTGTGAGATAATCTGTCCAGTGCATGGGATTTTCCTGCAATCAGGCATTGAAACGCGCTTTGGGCGGGCGCCAGAGCACCCGCCCAAAGCTTCATGAATGGAACACCGATCAGGCGTCGGCGCACAGCTCGTCGGTGCTGCGCTTGGCCGAACCGTCCACGTCGGACTGGGTGAAGCCGTAGCCGGTCAGGGTCTCTTCCCATTCGGGCGTCTGCTTGAACTCGGCCAGGGCGTCGTTGACGGCGTCGCGCAGCTCTTCATTACCGCTGGCAAAGGTGAACCCACCCCAGCTGCGCACTTCATTGCCGTCGATGACCGGATCGGTGAATTCAGCGGCCACTTCCACGCCCTTGCCCTGTTCGGCAAGACCGCTCGCCGTCAAGCTGGTAGCGGCATAAGCATCGGCACGGCCGGTCGAGACCGTCGAGATGGCATCGGCATTGGAGGCGATGGTCACCATATTGGCTTCCGAGACGCCCAGCTCCTGCAGCATTTCCAGCTGATCGGCACCCGCCATGATGGCGACCTTGTAATCAGCATTGTCGGCGAAATCGCTATAGGCATGGATGCCCTTGGGATTGCCCTCGGCCACCAGCAGGCCCTCGCCATAGGACGAGTTGGGCTCAGAGAACAACACCTGGGTGCAGCGATCTGGGCGGATGGCCATTTCAGCGGCAACCATGTCGAACCGGTCGGCCTGCAGGCCCGGGATAAGGGAGGAGAAGTTGGTGGTGACCCACTCGATCTCCTCGACCCCAAGCTTTTCCATCAGGGCCTTGGCGACGTCCGGTCCGGCACCGAGGGCCTTGCCGGTGGGGTCGACATAGCCATAGGGAATTTCATTGGCCACCGCGATACGGATGGTGCCCGATTCCTGGATCTCTGCGAGCGTTGCAGCGCTGACGGCCGTTGAGGCCATTGCGGATACGGCAATGGCTGAAAGCGCCATAAGTGCAGTTGTTCCGAATTTCGTCATTGTGTTGCTCCTCTTTGATTTTGGGCAGGAAACCGGCTGCAGCCCATCTGTTTCAGCCGGCAATGTTCAGGCGACGGCATGCAGCATGTCGCGCTGCGCCGGCGCCCAATTCTCGATCAGCCCCTTGTGGAGGGCCTTGATGGTAGCCTCGAAGTCGGCCTGTTCGACGACCACCTGCAGGTCCACTTTTCGGATCAGGTCATGCACGCCCAGGGGCTTGATGCCGGCATCAGCCAGCGCCTTGATGGCTTCCAGCAGCACGGTGGTGCCGCTCAGGTCCCGACCGATGGCCGAAACGATGGCGACCTTGCGCAGGCCGATTTCCGCATTGGGAAAGGCTGCCGCCAGATCGGCCTCGACCCGGCGGATGGCCTTCATGGAACCCTTGAGGAAATGGGTGATGGTGTTGGCATTGGACGTCTTGGAAATGATCCAGACGCTGTGGCGTTTGAGGGCCTCCAGAATGCCCGAATCGTAGCCTTTCACGCCCACCATGTCCTGGTCGTAGAACTCGAGCGCAAAGACGTTCTGCAGGCCGGTAACGATCTCGACCTGCGGTGCGCGGGCATGCAGATCGGACTGGATCAGCGTGCCCTCGTGCTCTGGTTCGAAGGCATTCTTGACCCGTAGCGGGATGCTGGCCTGCCGCAGGCTCTTGGCCGCTCGCGGATGGATCGCTTCCATGCCCATATTGGACAGCTGGTCGGCCACGTCGTAATTGGTCTCGCCGATCACCCGCACCGTTTCCACCCCGACAATGCGCGGGTCTGATGAGGACAGGTGAAACTCCTTGTGGATGATGGCCTCGGCTGCACCGGTCACCACCGCGACACGCGACAATGTCACTTCGCTATAGCCTCGGTCATAGGTGCCCATCAGCACCTCGCGACACTGGGCGTAGCCGGTCACGATCGGCAGGTCGCGGCTGAGGTCGATATCGGCAAAGGCAGCGGCGATCGCTTCATCCAGCGATTGCTGACCTTCTTCGCGCCAGCCCGTCAGGTCGACGAAGCGGGCATTGACCCCATGCATGTTGAGCAGCATGGCAGTGTTGAAGGCCGACTGGGCCTCACCCAGCGAGGCCAGCATTTCACGGACCGTCAGCAAATGCTGCTGCAGCTGGAAATGCCCGAACGAGCAGAGCCGCGACAGGTCGATCAGACACGAACGCACGCCCTCGACCCGTTCGCGGGCAAACCGATTGGCCGTCTGGCGCGCGCCTTCATCGCTGAAGATCTCCGCGTTCTGGGCAAACATGCGCTCAGCCACCGCGTTCAGGGCATCGCCCCAGGTCCAGCCACCCTCGGCGCTGGCGAACAGGGCATAGACGCCCGGCTCGCCGGACTTCTTGTGCTCAAGCAGACTATCGGTCACGCCGGCATAGGCCGACACGACGAAGACGCGGTTGTACAGCGCAGCGTCGCGACGGTCGCCGATCAGGACCGTGTCGAGCAACTCGGCGGTACGTGACATGGATGTGCCACCGATCTTTTCGACCGTATGGCCTGTGGTCGTATTCGTCATGAAGTCTCCGGTGCCCTCCTGGCCCGGCCAGGGGAGCGATACTGAGGTCAATCGATAAGGAAGCGGGTGGTCGGCCTAGACGAGTTTTCCGGCCTCGATTGTGACGGGCGCCTGCGGATCACGTGCACTCAGGAATGCAGGTCTTGGCGCGTCGGCCGCGAAGGGAGCCACCACGCGATTGGACCAGGCATTGTAGACAAAAAACGCATTGGAGCGCGGGAATGGCGTGATGTTGCCATTCGAGCCGTGGATGGTGTTGCAATCGAACAGGATCACCGTTCCGGCGCGACCGGCGGCGTAGTCTACGCCAAAAGTCTCGGCCATCTTGGAAAGGCTGTCGTGTGAGGGTACGCCGACCTCCTGCTTCTTGAGCGAACTCTTGTGGTTGTCCGCCGGAGTTTCGCCGGCACAGGCCACGAAGGTCTGGTGCGAACCGGGCATCAGCATCAACGGTCCGTTGAGCGCATCATTGTCGGTCAGCAACACCGAGGCCGAGATGGCCCGCATGCGCGGCATGCCGTCTTCGGCGTGCCAGGTCTCAAAGTCCGAATGCCAGTAGAATTCCTTGCCGGTAAAGCCCGGCTTGTAGTTCAGGCGCGACTGATGGAGATAGACGTCATCACCCAGCAGATAGCTGACCCGGCCGGCAATGCGCTTGTCACGAGCAAGGCGCTCAAACAGCGCGTTCTGCTCGTCCAGCCGGAAGACGGTGCGCACTTCATCCGAGCCTGGCTCGGTAATGACGTTTTCCGGCGCGAGACCGGCATCGCCGGCGCGAATCCGCGCAGATTCATCCTGTAGGGCGGCAATTTCGTTGGCGGAAAACACGCCCTTGAGGATCAGATAGCCGTTCTTTTCAAACGACTGGGTTTCCGCCCGGGTGAGTGGCGCTTCGGGAGACCACTTGCCCCAGACTGTGGGATCCTTGCGCTCAAGCCACTGTTCCTGCGGCAAGCGCGTAGGGTAGTCATCCTGGATGGCGGTATTGGTTGCTGGCATTGTCATGTCTTGGCCTTTCGTTGAGGGGATCGGCGGGGGACGCGACTAGGCGTCTTCGGTCACGGGAGCATAGGAACCATCTTCGCGATGGACCTCGGTGCCGGTGACGGGCGGGTTGAAGCAGCACGCCATGACCATCTCGCTGCGCGCGGTCAGCCGGTGCTTGTCGTTCTTGTCGAGCGCATACATCACGCCGGGGCGGATCTGATGCACCTTGCCGGTATCGAGCTCTTCGATGCTGCCCTCACCCGAGACGCAGTAGACGCTCTCGAAATGGTGCTTGTAGTGGAACACGTGGCTGGTGTTCTCGAAGATGCGGGTGATGTGGAAGCTGAAGCCCATGTCATCGCCGGCGAGCAATAGACGCGTGCTGTCCCAGCCCTGGGATTTGACCAGGCGGTCGCCCGTGCGGGCCGTTTGCAGATCTCTGACGATCACGAGTGGATCCTTTCTTATTCAGAAGCGGCGCGATGGGTGCCCATGACCGCGTCAAAGGCGGATTCGAGGGTATCCAGACCCGCGGCGAGCTGCGCTTTGGAAATGGTGAGGGGGGCGAGTACCTTGACGATCTCGTCAAAGCTGCCAGAGGTTTCGATGATCAAGCCATTGGCAAAACAGGTCTTGCAGATGGCCGCTGCATGTTCGCCGCTGCCGGCGTTGACGCCCAGCATCATGCCGCGACCCTTGGTGGACAGGTCATGCTGCTCGGCAATGGCGCCCAGCCGATCGGCCAGATAGTCGGCCTTGTCGGCGACCTCGTTGGCGAAGCTGTCATCGGCCCAGAACTTGTCGATCGCGGCAGCGGCCGTGATGAAGGCATGGTTGTTGCCACGGAACGTGCCGTTGTGTTCGGCCGGCTTCCAGATGTCGTGCTCTGGCTTGATCAGCGTCACGGCCAGCGGCAGGCCCATGCCCGACAGCGACTTGGCCATGGTGATCAGGTCGGGCGACAGATCCATGTCGTCAAACGAGAAGAACCCGCCGGTGCGGCCGCAACCGGCCTGGATGTCATCGATGATGAACAGCGCGCCGTGCTTGCGGGCGATTGCCTGGATCTGCTGCAGCCAGGGCTTGGACGCGGCGTTCAGGCCGCCCTCACCCTGCACTGTCTCCACGATGATGGCCGCCGGCTTGTCCACACCGCTTGATGGATCTGACAGCTGTCGATCGAGCAGATCGGCCGTGTTGATGTCAGGACCATGATAGCCATCAAAGGCGGCGCGGGTGACCCCCGACAGCGGCGTGGCGGCACCATTGCGGTGCTTGCCATTGCCCGTCGCGGCCAGGGCGCCCAGCGTCACGCCATGAAAGCCATTGGTGAAGGAGATTACATTGGTGCGGCCAGTGACTTTGCGGGCCAGCTTGAGCGCTGCCTCCACGGCATTGGCACCGGTGGGGCCGGTGAACTGCACGCGGTAGTTCATGTTGCGCGGCTTGAGGATGTGCTGTTCGAACTTGGCCAGGAAATGCTCCTTGGCATCCGTGAACATATCCAGCCCGTGCGCAATGCCGTCAGCCGAGACATACTCGATCAGCGCAGCCTTGAGGTCGGGATCGTTGTGGCCATAGTTCAGGGTCGAGCAGCCAGCCAGAAAGTCGGTGTAGGCCCGGCCATTGGTGTCGTAGATCGTGGCGCCGACAGCCTTGTTGAACATCTTGGGAAAGCTGCGGGAATAGGAGCGCACACGGCTTTCGACACGGTCAAATGTGGCCAGTGGTGAGCTAGTTTTGGTCAAAGTCATAGAGCGCGTCTCCTAAGACGTAGGGCGGTCAAGCGGTGGGTAAGTCGGGTCAGACGGCGGCCAGGTGGGCCTGTTGATCCCTGTGGAACGGTCCGATGGTGACGGCAAACTCGCTG
>CAXBKI010000084.1:0-8687 GCA_963975955.1 uncultured Devosia sp. | reverse complement strand
GGCGGGCCGCTGCCTTCGACCACCAGCAGGGCGCTGGGGGCTACCGAGAGCACGCCCTCGGGCGCCAGGGCCCGCATATAGCCCACATCGGGCAGTTCGGTGGCCGCCGGCGGATAGAGCGCGGTCTGGTCGCGGGCGACGAGGCGATCCTGTTCGCCCAGGGCATAGATGATCTCGGTCAAAGAACCGCCGATCGAGACCAGCCGGCTGCTGTCGGCAAAGGCGTGCAGATCCTGCGCCGCGACCGGCATGGCCAGCAGCGCAAATCCGGCGGCGGCGAGGCCGCGGCGAAGAGCATGAAGGGTCATGACGGCCTCACGCGGCATTGCTTTGATCGGGCAGCGGCAGCGCCTCGACGAGATCGCGCCAGGCGGCACGCTCGTCATGGCCCTCCTCCCGCTTGCCGAAGAACTGGATGATGAGTTCGCGCTGGGCGTCATAGACTTCCACCGAGGTCACGTGACCATCCGATGTCGGCTTGCGCACGGCCCAGACCGCGGCGATCTGGTCGAGCCGCAAATGCAGGTGGAAGGTGTCGTCCATCACATTGAGCCAGGGGCCCATGAGCTTGATGTTGTGCACCGGGCCGGAGTGGATCTGGATGCAGCCGGGATTGCCGACAAAGGCCATGATGGGCAGCGCCGTCGCCGCGGACCGCTCGAACAGGGTGGCCACCGCGGTGTGGTCGATCTCGAAGGCATAGTCTTCCCCGACCATTTCAAGCGCATCCAGGCGGGGCAGATTGAGGTCGCGCAGCAGGCCGAAGAACTGATGGGTGTCGGTCATGGCCGACCAGCGATCGCGCAGTTCGGCAACGCCGGCAGGCTCGCCCATCGGCTCGGGCGCGGCGGCGGGGGTCAGGGTGATGGCGTCGCCCTGCTCGGGATGGCGCAGATTGGTCACCAGCACGTCCCAGGCTTCCATATTGGTATCGGGCCGCGCATGGACCTTGTGGATCGCCATGCCCTGGGCGTCGAAGAACTGCAGCGAGCGCCGGACCGAACCGGCCTCGCCGGCCTTTTCGACGGCAAAGCCGAAGGCCCAGCGGGTCGGAAAGATGCGCATGTCGATCTGGGCACCCAGCACCATGGAGGCGCGCGGGCCAATCACGACCTTTTCGAACGGGCCGATCTTTTCATGCACGGCGCTTTCATTGCGGGTCAGCGCCATGACCTCGCCGCAGGCCGGCAGGCCATTGAGCAGGGTATCGACCTCGGGGCGCAGGCGAATGACGGTGCGCCCGACCTGGGCGGCCACCAGTTCCGCTTCGGAAATGCCATGGATGCGGGCGAAATCGCGTTCGCGCATCTCGGGATGACGTTCGCGCAGATTGCGGATTTCAGCGGGAGTCTTGGCGGCAGAAGTATGGGTCATTGTCATGGCCTATTTGGTCAGAATGAGCTTGTCCTGGCGGGTGACGCGCAGGCGGTAGGTGGCGCCGTTGTGCAGCACGGCGATCTCGTCATCGCCGCCAAACAGCTCGGCAGAGGTAATCACGCGGGTGCCCTGCCCCACGGTCGGGGCGGGTTCGGGGCGCGGCGGCAGCTCGGTTTTCAGCGTCACATCTGTCTCGTCGAATTCAGCGTGCAACCAGCCGGGACAGGGTGTCGCGGTGGGCTCACTATTTGTTGACTCTACTAATCATGTTATCTACAGGACGCAATAGGTGATTTTTTAAGTCATATTAAAAAGACGAATGCTCACCCAGAGCCAGCCAGCCGCCAGCCAAAACCAAAAACACATGAATTCTGGAGAATAAGAATGGGGCTGGTCAGGTCACAGGCGACCGCGTTGATGTGCGGCGCGGCATTGGGGGTGGTGGTGATGCAGGCCGCCGCCGCGCAAAGCACTACGGTCAATGCCACCAACATCACGATTCTGGAGCGGCTGGTTATCGGCGCCGGCACGCCCAAGGTGGCGATCGATACGCCGCAGGCGGTAACGGTGGTCAATCAGGACGATATCGACGCCACCCAGGCCACCAGCATCGCCGACGTGCTCAGCACGGTTCCCGGCGTGACCCTGATCGGGTCCGAGCGCATTCTGGGGGAATCGTTCAATATTCGCGGCATCGGCACGGCCGAGACCTCGGGCGACGAAGCCCGCATCGTGGTCCTCGTGGACGGCGCCAAGAAGTTCTACGAGCAGTACCGCATGGGCTCGTTCTTCTCCGATCCCGAGCTCTACAAGCAGGTCGAAGTGCTGCGCGGGCCGGCCTCATCGACCCTTTACGGGTCGGGCGCGCTGGGCGGGGTGATCAATTTCACCACCAAGGATGCGTCCGATTTCATCGCCGATGGCAAGAGCGGCGCGGCCCGGCTCAAGACGCAGTACAGCTCCAATGGCAGCGGCACGCTGGTGTCAGGGCTGGTGGCGCAGCAGGTCAACGACACGTTCGACATTCTGGCGACCGGCAACTGGCGGCGCTCGGACCAGTTCACCCTGGCCAATGGCAATGTGCTGTCCGGCTCGGACTTCGCCGCGCTATCGGGCCTGATCAAGGGCACGGCGCGGTTCGGCGACAATGAGGAGCAGGTGCTGCGCCTGTCCTACCAGCGCTGGAGCAGCGACGCGGACAATCAGGATTATGCCCAGACCGGAACACAGGCCGCCTTCGGCCAGGTCGACCGCAAGGTGCTCGATCAGACTGCGGTGCTGAGCTATGAGAATGATGACAGCGACAATCCCTGGGTGGATCTGAAGGCCAATCTGTCGTTCTCGGACACCGCGGTAAAGCAGGCCAATTCAGCGGTCGGCACGATTGGCGACGCCGAATATGGCTACCGGACCTGGCAGGCCAATATCGAGAACACCTCGGAATTCGATACCGGCGACTGGGTGAATTACCTCACCTATGGCGTGCAGGGCTCCTGGCAGGAGCGCACGGCCTATACGACACTGGCCGTGCCCGACCCCGCCATCACCACCCATCCCGAGGGACAGGAGAAAAGGCTCGGCCTGTTCGTGCAGAACGAAGCCGTCTATGACGACCGGCTGACGCTGATCGGTGGCCTGCGGAGCGACTTTGCCTTCCAGACACCCAAGCGCACCAGCAAGGGCGAATACGAGGTCAACGACGTTGCCCTCTCACCCAAGATCGCGGCGCTCTACGACATCAACGACAACGTCTCGATCTTCGGCTCGGTGGCCCATACCGAGCGGATGCCGACGCTGGACGAACGCTACCAGTACAACTCCACCAAGAGCGCCAGCCTCAACCTCAAGAAGGAAAGCTCGAACTCCTACGAGGCCGGCTTTGCGCTGTCGGGCTATGAGCTGGTGCAGGATGGCGACCAGGCCAGCGTCAAGGTCACCGGCTTTTACAGCAACCTGACCGACATGATCGAATCCTCGCCATCGGTTGCGGGCAATACCTATTTCCGCAATATCGGCAAGGCCACGATCTATGGCGTGGAAGTGGAAGGCGCCTATGAATCCGAACGCCTGTTTGCCCGGCTGGCCTATAGCGCCACGGTGGGCAAGGACGATCTGACGGGCAATGCCCTGACCTCGATCCCGGCGCACAAGCTGGCGGTGACCCTGGGCGGGCGCGAGCCGGAATTCGGCCTCGAATATGGCGTCAAGGCGGCCTTCGTGGCGGCAGCCGAGACCGGGGTTGCCCCGGCAACCGGCAGCGACAAGAGTACGCCGGGCTATGTGACGTTCGATCTGTTCTCGTCCTGGAAGCCGACCTCGGGCGCCTTCGCAGGCACCGAAATCCGCGCCTCGGTCGACAATGTGCTGAACGCCGACTATCGCGACAACCAGACCGCCGACCGCTCGACCGGCCGGACCTTCAAGCTCTCGCTGGCCAAGCAGTTCGACTGGTAACAGCGCAAGGCCCTCGCGTCAGCGCGGGGGCCGTTTGTTATAGCGTGTCGCGTGCGCTGGGTGGACGGTTCGGCAGAGGCGATGGCCCCACCCCCAAGTCGCCGTTGATTGCTGCTTCGATGGATTCTAGGCGCTGAGCAAATTCGCTCATTATTCTCGAATACCAATCAATTCGGCGTTCTTCCGCATTCATTTCAATAATCTGTCTCTGGTATCTTCTGACCCTGTTCTTCCAACAGCTTGATGAGAAGACCAATGCGCCAAGAAGCGTTATCGGAATCAACTATCTGGCAGCGAATTTGCAACGCATCGGAGACTTGATTTGACTTGGCTGAGACAGCTTCAAAATGAGCTTCGATACGCTTAAGCTCTTCAATACCCGTGTAGTGGATGAGTGAGCGTTCCTCGACTACCCGATACGCCTCGATCGAGCATTTTGATAGCATATGGGCGTAACTTTGGAGACGCTTAAGCGGATCTGGATTTCCGCTGACGGTGAGGGGCACAACTGAGAAATAGCCCTCATTTCCAAACCCGTCATCTTGACGGCGAGCTACCTTCACTACCTCCAAGGATGCCTCGATAAGGTCATTTAGCGCTTCGATATATGCGCGCAATTCGTCATCTTGCTGGGCCTTGCGCTCCACTTCCTCCCGCAGTCGCAATAATTTCGTCTGCTCCCCCATGAATGCGACATTGTTGCGCGCCTCGACGACTTGGGCCTCGGCGACCTCGCGCGTTTCGCGCAGCTCCTGTCGCTGGGCCGCAAGTTCGTTGCGCTGCAACATCACCGCTGCAACCAGCCAAACAAAAGCAACAGGCGCGAAGGCACCAGCGAACGTGTCACCAAGCTCGTTAGGTGAAAGACAACCTAGCCGGTTCAAGAGCCACAATCCGGACGGGCAATCGGCCGGCATCTCCGTGCTGGCAAGCAGCCAGCCAAACACCCCAAGAAGCGTAAGAGTAAGTAACAGTGCACCGGCGATGATCGGGGTGCGCTTATCGGCGGATTGGTCCTTCATTTTTCGTCCCTGAGTCTTTGGGCAACTCAATGGTTCTGGCGCAGCGCCCGGCTGATCTCAACCAAAATGCCCAACGCAATTGCGCACGCGGCCACGATAGACGCCTGATCGATGGCTTGGGCTGGCGACTGCCCAAGGTAGCGAGCGGCCCAGATTCTAGCCTCTTCGGCGTTCGGTATGCTGCTGACGATGTAGATTGCGATGCCAATTCGACCCGCAGCCATAATGAGCGCTAGCCAAGCGGCGATGGTGCCAAGCCTAGTGAAAAACATGATGTGCCCCCCAACTGCATTAGCTGCCGATCCTAGCATCGGCTGGGCTGGCGTCTATGCCTGTGGACCGGCGCGCGCATTTGCACAGCAATTATCTTCGGGATTGCGGGCACTAGTTTGTTGACGAGCTGACGACATTTCCGCCAAGTAGTCCCATGATCAAAGAGAGTGAGTACTTGCGACTTCACATTGAGACCGTTCATTCGATACCCGTCGAGGATTTGTCCAATTCACTAAACGCCTATGGGCATCAGTATCAGCAGTTCGCGGTCGATCAAGGATTTGCCCCGAAGGCGGGCGACGCGAGGTTGCTAGTCTCCAGTGTTTCCAGGGGCAGCATTGACATTGCTTTCATCCCCGAACTGGTTGCAGTTGGCATGACCTTGCTCCCTCTGGTTGAGCAAGGCACTCTAGTCGTGAAGTTCGCGGATCAGCTCATCTCGCTGATTAGACAATTTCAAGGTCACAGCGTCGATGACACCGGCCGCAATATCACTGTTGCGGATTGTGATGATGTTGCGAACATCGTCTCGCCGGTAGCTGATAACGGCGGGACACAGCATATCACCGTGATCAATGGTGGCGTCACGGTAAACCAGATCACCGTGACACAAGAGCAAGCTCACAAGATAAGGAAGGTTGCTCGGGCTACGAAAGAAGCTCTTTCAGTGCCCCTTCTAGAGATACGTAAGGCCGTTTCCTTGACGTGGCAGCAACTCGCGAAGGACGCGCCAAAGACACAGGGCAAGCGCAGTCCTGACCAGGGACTAATTGAAGAAATCGATAAGAGCGCACATGCGGTCTTGTTCACCGAAGAGACAGCACACCTGAAGGCGGAGCTTATTGCCGACGGCGAAAACCCTTATCGCATGGTCTACTTTGTGGATGTTGAGGTCTCTCGCATATCAGACCGTGTGGTGTCCTACAGGGTGTGCGGCTTCCACGGTAAAGAAGAACTGGCGGCTTAGGTCAATCTCTACTCTGTTCACGTCATCGCCCATGGCCTCAATCATCGTGACATGCAAGTCACCGATGTAGATGCCACCGACCGACTGGTCTTTATGGCCGGTGATGAGGTCCGACACATTCCGGTTTACGCCGTGCCGCGCCAGCGCCGTCTTGAGGGTATTGCGGAAGCTATGAAAGATCTTGCGGCCGCGACTATGCCCATGTCGGCCCTGTAGCTGCGCAGGGGCCAGCGCCGCCTTACAAGTCTTTGATCTGTCTGATTGTCCCGGACGTCCGGGTAACCGAGGGTAAGTGGCGGAGAGGATGGGATTCGAACCCACGAGACAGCTCATCACCATCTGCGCCCTTAGCAGGGGCGTGCCTTCGACCACTCGGCCACCTCTCCGGCAGGGGGTGGATAGCGGGCGGACAGGATGAAGGCAAGCGGTTTTTGGCAAGAAGCCGTGCCAAGCCACAACAGAAGCAAATTTGGATGGTGGCCGAAGCGATTGCGGCCGGTTCTTCACAGCCGGACGGCGCCGGGATGGCGGTGTGCGGGCCTGTGCGATTCGTGAGCGATGGCCGGGAGGGTCCGGAACGGGCCGGACCCTCGGGCAGGATCGGTCAGCGCTGGTTGAACAGCACCTTTTGGGCTTCCTTGTCGTCGGCCAGGCTCTTCTGGGTCGCGTCCTTGCCCAGTTCGAGGCCCTTGGCGACGGCCGGACGCGCATTGAGGCGTTCAATCCAGGCAGCGAAGTTCCTGAACTCGCCCTTGTCGATGCCATAGCGCTCCCAGGACTGGGCCCAGCCGATGGCGGCGATATCGGCGATGGAATAGGTGCCGGTGATGAAATCGCGGCCCTCGAGCTGCTTGTCGAGCACGCGGAACAGGCGATGGGTCTCGTCGCTGTAGCGCTTGATGGCGTAGGGGATCTTTTCGGGCGCATAGACGCTGAAATGATTGTTCTGGCCCAGCATGGGGCCAAAGCCGCCGACCTGCCAGAACAGCCACTCGTCCACCTTGACCTGCTCGCGCATGTCGGTGGGGTAGAACTGGCCGAACTTGAGGGCGAGATATTTCAGAATCGCACCCGATTCAAAGATCGAGATCGGCTCGCCGCCCGGCCCCTCGGGATCGACAATGGCGGGGATCTTGTTGTTGGGGGAGATCGCCAGGAATTCGGGCGTGAACTGCTCGCCCTTGCCGATGTCGATGCGGTGATAATTATAGGGCACGCCGAGCTCTTCGAGCATGATGTGCAGCTTCTGCCCGTTTGGCGTGGGCAGCGAAAAGGCTTCGATGGGCTTGGTCTGAGTGGTCATTGCCGATCCGATCAACGTTTGCAGTGTGGCGGTTATATCGGTCTTTTACGATGGAGGGCAAGACAGCAGCAACTGCCCTGCCCTCCACAGGAGAAAATCATGCTCGCCTGAGCACCATCTGGGGATGGCCGTTGCCCCGCAGGGCCGTGGACACCCCCCGGCCGTCCACCGTGGACACGACGCGGTGGCGCAGGGTGGCAAACATGAAGTCGGGCGTGACATTGACGGGGTTGTCAAAGGTCACGGTCACCTTGAAGAGCGCGCCATCGCCCAGCATCTGCACGCCGATCAACACGCCGGTAAAGGGCTGTTCGAGATAGCTGCCCTTGACGCGGCCGCCCACCTGGAAGGGTACGGCCACGTGATCGGGCAGGCTGGCGCGCGCGGTATTCCAATCGCGATAGCCATGGGCCCGGGCGATTTGTTCAAGCGCGGCGCCGTGCGCCAGGGGATTGCCGGCGGCGGAACGGCTTTCGCGCAGGGCCCTGGCTTCTGATTTGAGGGTCTGGATGGAAAGGGTATCGAGTGAAAACGACATGACAGGATCTCTCATTTGCATGAGGCGTCTGTTTGCATGGGTGCCCGCATTGCCATGAAGCGCCTCGCAAAGATGAACCTGGGGTTCGCTTCTGCTCGGAGACTGAACTTTACCATCGGAACTGCTTCCGGCGAGCGGCAGGTGCCAGCGACCAAGCAGGGATATGGTGCCGGCCGGCGATTTTGTCAATGTCCCGGCGGGCCCAGATCAGCGGCGGTGATGCCGACGATCAGCAATTTGTGTTGGGCGGGAGGGGCGGGACCGCGTATGGGCTGGGGGCGAGGCCCCTCGGCCCGTTGCCGAGGCGCATAACCCCCACCCTGCCCTCCCCCCTGAAGGGGGAGGAGGAGAGGCCAGTGATCATGATCGAAATAGTGTTTCTGCTGCTTGCAGGTCTGGTGGGTGGGGCGCTGAATTCGCTGGCCGGGGGCGGCTCGTTCATCGTCTTTCCGGCGCTGCTGGCCGTGGGCGTGCCGCCGGTGATGGCCAATGCCTCCAATACCTTTGCCGCGCTGCCCGGCTATGCCAGCGGCGCCTTCGGCTACTGGCACGCCATGGGCGCGCATAAGCATCTGCTGGTGCTCTATGGCGCCATCGCGGCTTTGTTCGGCTATATCGGCGCGGACCTGCTGCTGGTGGTGTCGGACGCCCAGTTCGGGCTGGTGGTGCCCTGGCTGATGGCATTTGCCGTGCTGCTGTTCGCCTTCGGCACGCAGCTGAACGCCTTCGTCGCCGCCCGCAGCGGCGGCGGAC
>CAXBKI010000083.1:0-8771 GCA_963975955.1 uncultured Devosia sp. | reverse complement strand
AATCGGGCGATAGATCCGCCTTGCCAGTTCCGGCCACACCCGAAAGCAGGTTCCCTTGCGCCTTATCCTGATCACCAGCCTGACCAAGGGGCTGCCACGCTCTCACATCAAGGTGGAACGGGCCCAGGTACCGCGACTGCTGCTCGAAAGCGTGATCGTTGCCATTCTCCCCGTCATCATTGTCGGCGGCATGGTTACCGGGGCATTCACCGCCACCGAGGGCGGCGGCATTGCCGTGTTCGTCGCCGCGGCCATGGGGCTGGTCATCTTCCGGTCGATTTCCTTTGCCGACCTCTGGCGCGCTGTCATTGTTTCCGCCCGCGTCACCGCAACGGTCTATTTCCTCGTCGCCACCGCAGCGATCCTTTCTTACGCGCTCAACCTGCTTGGCATTGCCTCGCTTGTTTCGGCCATGGCACCCTATTTCGAAGGCAATCCGACACTCTTCCTGTTCGGCGTCATGTTGCTCATGCTGATTCTGGGCATGTTCCTCGACATTGGCGCCGCCCTGGTGATTTTCGTGCCGCTCCTGATGCCCACTATCATCCAGCTGGGCATCGATCCCATCCAGGCCGCCATGGTCATCATGCTGACCCTGGCTCTGGGCCTGATCACCCCGCCATTCGGCGTGGTGCTGTTCATCCTGATGAAAATTGGCAATGTCGGGCTGATGCCGCTTTTCCGCGGGCTGATCCCGTTCCTCGTCGCGGAACTGGTCGCCATCTTGCTGCTGGTGATCTTTCCGCCTCTGACCACCTGGCTTCCAAGCATCTTTAACTAGCAATCAATCACATCGACCAAAGAGCGTAGACATGAAAATCACCGATATCAAAGCGTATCCGATCTGGGTGGGGGTCAGAAACCAGTTGCTGGTCAAGGTGGAAACCGACGAAGGCATTTATGGCTGGGGCGAATCCGGCATGTCCTTTCGTGAAAAGGCCGTAATGGGCGCCATTGAGCATTATCGGGAATTTCTGCTCGGCCGCGATCCGATGAATGCCGCCGCGCTTTGGCAGGAAATGTATCGTAGCCAGTATTTTGAGGGCGGACGCGTACTCTCGGCGGCAATTTCGGCGCTCGACATCGCCTTCTATGACATCAAGGGCAAGGCGCTCGGTGTTCCGGTCTACCAATTGCTCGGCGGGCGCAGTCGTGACCGTGTACCGGCCTTTGGAACCGTGCCCTGCGATCCTGGCGAGGAAATGATCGAGAAGGCCAAGGTGCTGCGCGATGCCGGCTGGCAGTGCATCCGTTTCCTGGGCGCCTTCCAGGAAGCTCCCCACACGTTCGAGCCGCGTGAATCGATCGCTGCAACTGCCGACTGGATCACTGCAGCCCGCCAGGAACTGGGCCACGGCGTGGTCATGGGGGTGGAATATCACCATCGTCTGAGCGTCGCCGAAGCCGCCTCGTTCTGTCAGAAGATGCCGAGCGGCACGATCGACTTCATCGAGGAACCGATCCGCGACGAATCCCCTACGGCCTACCAGGCCCTGCGCCGGATGACCGACGTCCCCTTCGCCATAGGCGAGGAGTTCTCCTCCAAGTGGCAATTTGCGCCCTATGTCGAAAACGACATTCTCCAGCACGCGCGGATCGACATCTGCAATGTGGGTGGCTTTACCGAGGCAATGAAGGTCGCCGGCTGGTGCGAGGCCCATTATGTCGACCTCATGCCGCACAATCCCTTGGGCCCGGTGTGTACCGCCGCCTCTGTCCATATGGGCGCGGTAGTGCCCAATTTTTCCTGGCTGGAATGCCGGGCCAGCCCGGTCGAGCAACTTGGCTTCGACAACAGGGACATCTTCCCCGTGCAGGTCGAACTCGATGGGGGCGCCTATGTGGTGCCCGAAGGGCCCGGGCTCGGCGTCGAAGTCGACGAGGAGCGCCTGCAGGCGGCCGAATTCAAGTATTCCGAGCCCCCGCATCTGCGACGCCGCGACGGCTCCTTCACCAACTGGTAGCCACCATCGCTGCTTCAGGACAAAGACCGCTCTGGCGCAAAGCTAAGTTGCTCGAGAGGTCTTTCGGTCGGGTCGGCGCAACGGCCTGTCGCGTCCGGGCGCTAACCTCGCCAAGTCAGCGCCTGTTGCGCTATGATACCGTCGACACTTTGCTTTCCGGACAAGGATTTTTGATATGGCACTGCGCATTGTCTTCATCGGTGGCACCGGCCAGATATCTTATCCATGCGTCGAACGTGCCGTAGCCCAGGGGCATGACGTCAGCGTCTTCAACCGCGGCAGGCGGGACAGCAATTTGCCGGCCGGCGTCACCTCCATCACAGGCGATCTGGCCGGGCCGGAATATGCTGCCCTTGCCGGGGCCAATTTTGATGTCGTTTGCCAGTTTATCGCTTTCACCCCCGATCAGGTGGCCCGAGACATCGAACTGTTCTCCGGTCATTGCGGGCAATATGTCTTCATCTCGTCCGCCTCGGTCTATCAAAAGCCGGCCACTCACTATGTGATCACCGAGCACACGCCCGCGATCAACCCTTACTGGCCCTATAGCCAGGCCAAGATTGCCTGCGAAAACCTGCTGCACGAGGCGTCTGATCTGAACTGGACCATCGTGCGCCCCAGCCACACCGTTCGCACCGGCTTGCCTGTCATGCTGGGCGACAGTGATGTCATGGCCCGCCGCATGCTCGATGGCGAACCCACCATTGTTGCCGGGGATGGCCACACCCCCTGGACGCTGACCCGTTCGGTCGATTTCGCCGTGCCGTTTGTCGGTCTCCTTGGCAACCCAGGGGCGCGCAACGAGATCTTTCACATAACCAATGACCATGCCCACATCTGGGACGACATCCAGAATGCTATCGCCCGCCTGCTGGGGGTCGAGGCCAGGATCGTGCACGTGCCGACCGATACCCTGATCCGCTATAATCCAGAATGGGTCGGTCCCCTGGTCGGGGACAAGGCATGGACGGCGCTCTTCGACAATTCCAAGGTCAAGCGCGTTGTCGGCGACTTCAGCTGTGCCCGGGAACTCGATGACATCCTGGCCGAACCCATACAACACCTCAAGCAACGCCGCACGGCCACCCAGGGGTGAGCTGGACGCGCTGGTGGATCGGATCTGCAAGGAACAGGCGGCATTGGGCTAAGGACCCGCTGAGCTCCCAGCCGCCTGGCCTGCGGACCGGCCGGGTAGTGCTGTCGCTGGCGACTCTCCCATGGGCAAGTTTGGGAGAGGCGTCAGGCTCAGCGGCGCTACGCATTCACGACGCAACGAATTCCGGCATCTTGTAGAAGAGATCGATGGCGGAGAGAGAGGGATTTGAACCCCCGATGGAGTTGCCCCCATGCCGCATTTCGAGTGCGGTGCAATCGACCACTCTGCCATCTCTCCGCGAGATCGATGAAGGTCCCAATGGGTCCCGTGCAGTCGACACGGTGCGGCTTATGGCATAGCAATAACGGCGCTGCAACACCCCTTATGGGCTTTCACTTTGACTTGAGGCACAGGTCGGTGGCCACCGCACTGCTCCCCTCACTTTTTTGTGCATTAATCATCCAGTCCCGGACGCGCTACGTTCCCCTTGTAATGCACAACAATGATGGGAGATTTCGATGGTGAAGCGGCGTGAACTCATGGCCGGAATGGCCACTCTGTCCCTGCTCTCGCTCGGCGGCGGCCATGTTGGATCAGCCTTGGCCCAGGACGCAGGCCTCGACGGCGACGCGATCGCGACGGCCGATGGTGACATCATCGTGCACCCCGTCGACCATGCAAGCCTGCTGCTCGGCTTTGCCGATCAGGTGATCTATGTCGATCCCGTCGGGGGCGCCGCGGCCTATGACGGCTTGCCGGCCCCCACCGCCATTCTGATCACCCATGGCCATGGCGACCATTTCGACGTTCCCACACTGCAAGCCATTGCCGGCGACGCACCTATCATCACCAATACCGATGTCTTCGATAAGCTCCCCGAGGACCTCAAGGCCCAGGCCACAGCGCTGGCCAATGGCGAAGACGGCACCCTCAATGGCATCGCCGTCAAGGCGATTCCCGCGCACAACACCACCGCCGACCGCATGAACTACCACCCGGTTGGCGTGGGCAATGGCTATCTGATCACCCTGGGCGACAAGGTGGTCTATGTCGCCGGCGACACCGAACCGACGCCCGAAATGCTGGCGTTGACGGGCATTGCGGTGGCCTTCCTGCCCATGAACCTGCCCTATACCATGACGCCCGAGCAGGCTCTGGAGGCCATCAACACGTTCAAGCCGGCCATTGTCTATCCCTATCACTATGGTGAAAGCGATCTCAGCGTGCTGGAAGGGGCGGTGAACGCCGATACCGAACTGCGCCTGCGCAACTGGTATCCCGGGGGCGCCTGACCCCGCCAGACGCTTGACTCTTGGGGCATTTACCCCGATAAGCGCCCTCGGAAATGCGCGCTGGCTGGTCTGGCGCGCTTCCTTTGTTTAAAAACGCTGTTCGAGGTTGCCCGTCGGCTGCTTGCTGACACGCCTACTCGAAGACCGCAGGATCAGGGCTTGCCCTGCGGCGCCACAGGACGCGACACAATGGGACCGGGCGTTTGACGCTCCCGGTTAAGCTATGACTTTTGCCGTGATCAAAACCGGTGGCAAGCAGTACAAGGTTGCCGCCAACGACGTTCTCAAGATTGAAAAGCTCGATGCCGAAGCCGGCACCATCGTCACCTTCGACCAGGTGCTCATGGTTGATGGCGAAGTCGGTGCCCCGCTGATCGAAGGCGCGCTTGTCGCTGCCGAACTGCTTGAAACCCGCAAGCAGAAGACGGTCATCATCTTCAAGAAGAACCGTCGCCACAATTACCGTCGCCGCAACGGCCACCGCCAGTTGCTCTCGACCGTGCGCATCACCGAGATCCTGACGGGCGGCGCACAGCCGACCATCAAGGCTGCCGGCGTTGCTGCCACGACCGATTCTGTGACTGAAGCCAAGCCTGCCAAGAAGGCCGCTGCCCCCAAGGCTGCAGCGTCCGAGGCAACCGAGGCCAAGGCTCCAGCCAAGAAGGCCGCGCCGAAGAAGGCTGCAGCTGCAACCGACGAAGCCGCTGAAAAGCCGGCAAAGAAGGCCCCGGCCAAGAAGGCCGCACCCAAGGCCGACAAGGAATAAGGAGCTAGAAGATGGCACACAAAAAAGCAGGCGGTTCATCCCGCAACGGTCGTGATACCGCTGGCCGTCGTCTCGGCGTCAAGAAGTTCGGTGGCGAAGTTGTCGTTTGGCAACATCATCATCCGTCAGCGCGGTACCAAGTGGCACCCCGGCACCGGCGTTGGCATCGGCAAGGATCACACCATCTACGCACTGGTGGACGGCAATGTGTCGTTCCGCACCCGTGCGAATTCGAAGGTGTTCGTTTCTGTCGACCCGGCTATGGCCGCCGAATAACCCGGCAGGTCTGATGAACCCAGCCGGTGACCTGTTCCCCGGCCTGTGTTCGCTCTGCAGCGAAATTGACAAGGGGAACCGGTCCGCCGGTTCCCCTTTTTCGCATTCTCGAATTTGAGCCAGAAACATGGACAGCATCGCCCAACGCCTCCCGGATTCGCTGGAAACCGATCGCCTGGTGCTGACCACGCCGACCCTGGCCCATGTCCCCGAGATGGCTGCCCTGGCCAATAGTCGCGCGATCTATGAAGTGCTGGCGCGTCTGCCTCATCCCTATGCCGAAAGCGATGGACGCTTTTTTGTCGAGAGCATTGCCCGCGGCGAGAGCGAATTCGCCTGGTCGATCCTGCGTGATGGCACCTTTATCGGCGTAATCAGCCTGATCGGCATCGACCTCAAGGCCGATCCTGTTCCCGAAATCGGCTACTGGCTGGGCGAGCCGCCACTGCGGTCGTGGCGGCTGCCAAGGCAGCCGGGATACCCGAACTGCGTTCGCGCGCACTTTCCAGCAATGCCCGCTCACGCAAGGTGCTGGCCAAAGCCGGGTTCGTGGAAACCCATGAGGGCCCCGATTCCAGCGGTACCAATGCCGGCAAACCCACCACCTTCATGCGGTTGGACTTTCAGCCCGGCCGCGCCGATGTTCTGCCACCAACGGTCCGAACCGCCCGGCTGAGCCTGCGCGCGCCTGCACTGCCCGACCTGCCCGATATCGTGGCGCTTGCCAACAATCCCAAGCTGGTCGAGACCACCGCCACGCTGCCGTTCCCCTTTGCCGAGAGCGATGGGCACGATGTCATCGCCAAGGCCAACAGAAGGGATCAGTGGACCTACGCCATTGTCGGCGCTGATGACCGTTTCATGGGCGCCATGCTGTTCAAGCTGGTGGAGGGCAAGCACCCAGAGGTAGGCTACTGGTTGGGTGAACCCCATTGGGGTCAGGGCTATGCGGCCGAAGCCCTTCAGGGTCTGCTCGGTGCGGTGCGCGCCCTGCCCGGTTTCGCCACGATCGATGCGCGCGTGCTGCAGACCAACCCGGCTTCCATCCGCGTGCTGGAGAAGGCTGGCTTCGTTGTCGTCGAGCACACTGTCGGCGTGGTCGAGCGTCATCGTGGCAAGCCGTTGCTGATCATGCAGTGGAGTGCCCCATGAATGTGACCCTGCAGACCCCCCGACTATTGCTGCGTCAGCCAGAACTGGGCGATGCAGAACCGATTGCGCGCTATCTCAATGATTTCGAGGTTGCCGGCAATCTGGCGCGCGTGCCCTTTCCTTACCATATTTCGGACGCCAGGGCCTGGCTGCGCACCCGCAAGCCCGGTCTGCCGGCACGGGAAACCACTTTTTCAATCGAGATGCCTGACCATGGCTTTGCTGGCCACATCGGGTTTCACGCGGGGCCCGAGGGCCCCATCCTCGGCTATTGGCTGGGACGGCCCTTCTGGAACCGTGGCCTCATGACCGAGGCGGTGACGGCCAGCCTTGACTGGTTTTTTGATGCGGTGCCCGACGATGTGGTGATCTCGGGCGTGTTCGCGTTTAATGCGGCCTCTTTGGCCATCCAAACCAAGCTCGGGTTTACCCAAACCGGACGCTCCACCCTGCTCTGCCTTGCGCGCGACGCCGAGGTAGAGCATATCGACACACAAATGACGCGTGGCGTCTGGAAGGCCAGACCGAAATGAAATTTCTCGATCAAGCCAAAGTCTTTATCCGATCCGGCGATGGCGGGGGCGGCGCCGTGTCGTTTCTGCGTGAAAAATTCGTCGAATTCGGCGGACCCAATGGCGGCAATGGCGGGCGCGGCGGTGACGTCGTGCTCGAATGCGTCGACGGGCTCAACACCCTGATCGACTATCGCTATCAGCAGCACTTCAAGGCCAATACCGGCACCCATGGCATGGGCAAGAACCGCACCGGCGCCGATGGTGCCGATACGGTGCTGCGCGTGCCGGTGGGCACGCAGGTATTTGAAGACGACAACGAGACCCTGATTGCCGACATGACCGAAGTGGGCCAGCGCGTCGTGCTGCTGTCGGGCGGCAATGGCGGCTTCGGCAATGCCCACTTCAAGACCAGTGCCAATCAGGCGCCCCGTCACGCCAATCCCGGCCAGGTAGGCGTCGAAAAATGGGTCTGGTTGCGGCTCAAGCTGATTGCCGATGCCGGTCTTGTCGGTGAACCCAATGCCGGAAAATCGACTTTCCTGGCGGCTGTGTCCGCAGCCAAGCCCAAGATTGCCGACTATCCGTTCACCACCCTGCATCCCAATCTGGGCGTTGTGTCGATCGGCGAGCGCGATTTCGTACTGGCCGATATTCCCGGCCTGATCGAGGGCGCCAGCGAAGGCGTTGGCATTGGCGACCGCTTCCTTGGTCACATCGAGCGTTGCGGCGTCTTGATCCATCTGATCGATGGCACGCAGGACGACGTCAAGCGCGCCTATGAATCGATCCGCTATGAACTGGCCGCCTATGACGAACGTCTGGCCGAAAAGCCCGAGATCGTTGTGCTCAACAAGATTGATTCCATCCCGGCCGATGAGCTCAAGGAAAAGGTCAAGATCCTCAAAAAGATCAGCAAGCAGAACGTGCTGCAGGTCTCGGCCGTGACCGGCAAGGGCACCGACATGGTGCTCTATGGCGTGATCGAGACGCTGGACGCCGAAAAGGCCGCCAAGCTGGAAACAGCACGCCGCAAGGTGGAACCCAATTGGGCGCCTTAGTGCAGGCCGGGCGCCAGACTGTCGCCTCTCCCCCGAGCGGAGAGGTCGCCGCGCAGCGGCGGGTGAGGAGTTCAGTGCTCGGGCTTGGCACTGCACACACCTCGCATTGTGCACCCCTCCCCCTCACCCTCTCCCCTCAGGGGCGAGGGGATCAGATCGTGCCATGACCTCCCCCCTCGCGCCTTATCGGCGCCTGACCATCAAGATTGGCTCGGCTCTGCTTGTCGACAAGCAGGGCCAGTTGCGCGCCAGCTGGCTGGACGATCTGGCCAGCGATATTGCCGCGCTCAGGTCAGATCAACGCGAAGTGGTGATCGTCTCATCGGGCGCCATTGCGCTGGGGCGTGGCCT
The DNA here is from genome assembly GCA_963975955.1 of uncultured Devosia sp. GTDB lineage: Bacteria > Pseudomonadota > Alphaproteobacteria > Rhizobiales > Devosiaceae > Devosia. Next base: position 301 of record CAXBKI010000083.1, on the reverse strand, counting down.
GCTGGGACTTTCAGCGACAGCCCTCACGCTTGAGCAGAGCCAGGCTGCCGCGAGCGCCGGCCAGATTGCCCTCAGCCAGGCCTGGGCGCAGGCCCTGGGCCGGCACGGCATCGTCACCGGGCAAATCCTGATCACACCCAATATTACCGAAGAGCGACGCTACTACCTCAATGCCCGCACCACCATTGCCACTCTGCTGGGCCTGGGTGCCGTCCCCATCATCAACGAGAACGACAGCGTCGCCACCGAGGAAATCCGTTTCGGCGACAACGACCGGCTGGCCGCGCGGGTGGCGCAAGCC
>CAXBKI010000082.1:0-8815 GCA_963975955.1 uncultured Devosia sp. | reverse complement strand
CCGCTGGTGCGCAGTTCAAATGATCGGCTCATCTCTTCGATGCCGAACACGATGCCCGCCAGCGGCGCGTTGAACGCCGCCGCCACGCCGCCCGCCGCGCCCGCCAGCAGCAGTCCGGGTTGGCGATGGGGCGCAAAGCGTCCCAGAAAGAACATCACCGAGGCGCCGATCTGCACCGTGGGGCCTTCGCGACCCGCCGAGGCGCCCACCGCCAGCCCAGCGGTCAGCAGGAACATCTTGGCCACGGCCAGTCGGGGCGATACCAGGCGCTGCTTGGCCTGCATGTCGGTCATTTGCCGGGCGGCGATGACCTGCGGAATGCCGCTGCCCTGCGCGCCGTCGAAATACCGCTTGGTCAGCCATGCCAGCAGCGCGAACCCGGTCGGGGTCACCAGCAGCGGCAGGTACGTCCAGCGTTGCTGCGCCGCAAAGAACCAGCGCTGCGCTTCATCCGCCATGAAGGCCATGGCCACCGCAGCCAGCCCCACGAAAATGCCGCCCACGACGAACAGCATCCGGCGGCGCCACCGTGGCAGCCAGATCCGGCGCCAACGAAGATTGAGCCCCTGCTTGAAGCTGCGCCTGCCCATGATCATCCCAACAAAAATAAAAAAGGCGCCGATCTCGCGATCGACGCCCCTGCTTAAAGCATCCTCGAGCCTACTTGCCCAGCGTCGATGGCCAGGTTCCGTGCAGATCTGCCCCGCGTCCAACGATTTCGAAGCCATGTGCGCCAAAGAAGTCGCGCTGCCCCTGGATCAGGTTGGCCGTGCCCTGCGCCTGGCGGTAGCTGTCGAAATAGCTCAGCGCCGCCGACAGGCAGATCATCGGGAACTCGCCCACGGCAGCCGCCGCGACGACCTTGCGCAGCGAAGGATGGGCATCCTTCATCAGCGTCACGAAGTCGGGCACCACCAGCAGGTTGACATTGCCGCCCTTGGCATAGGCCGCCGACATCTGGTCGAGGAAGCGCGAGCGGATGATGCAGCCGGCGCGCCAGATCTTGGCGATCGTGGACAGCGGCAATGCCCAGCCGTTTTCTTCGCTCGCCTTGGCGATCACCGAAAAGCCCTGCGCGTAGGAAACGATCTTGCCCGCCAGCAGCGCCTGTTCCAGATCGGCCAGCGTCACATCGGTCTTGGCACGATTGGGCTTGCCATAGATGGCTTCGGCGGCAACGCGCTCATCCTTGCGCGACGAGATCGAGCGAGCCGCCACGGGGCCCTCGATGGCGGTTGCCGGCACGCCCATCTGCTGGGCTGCGATCGCCGACCAGACGCCGGTGCCCTTCTGGCCCGCCTTGTCGAGAATCAGCTCGACCAGCGGCTTGCCCGACTGATCGTCGACGGCAGCCAGCACATGGCCGGTGATTTCGATGAGATAGGAGTTGAGCGGACCCTTGTTCCACTCCTTGAACACCTCGGCGCATTCGCTCGGGCTCATGCCCAGGCCGTCGCGCATCACGCCATAGACTTCGGCGATCATCTGCATGTCGCCATATTCGATGCCGTTGTGGATGGTCTTGACGAAGTGGCCGGCGCCGCCCTCGCCCAGATAGGCGCAGCAGCTCTCGCCGTTGAACTTCGCCGCAATGGCGGTCAGCACGGGCTCGGCATTGTGCCACTGCTCCTTGGAGCCGCCCACCATGATCGAGGGACCATGCCGTGCGCCTTCTTCGCCGCCCGAAACGCCGACGCCGAGATAGCCGATGCCCTTGGGCTTGAGGTAGTCAAAGCGGCGCTGGGTGTCGGTGAACAGCGAATTGCCGCATTCAATGATCGCGTCGCCTTCTTCCAGCAGCGGCAACAGCTGCTCGATCATTTCGTCCACCGGCTTGCCGGCCTTGACCATGATGATGATCGAGCGCGGGCGCTTTACGGCAGCCACGAACTCGGCCAGCTCGTATTTGGGTACGGTCTTGCCGTCGAGCCCCTGGGCCTTGGCCTCCTCGACGAATTCATCGATACGCCCGGCCGACCGGTTGTGGACAGCGATGGTGTAGCCTTTTTCGGCGATGTTGAGGGCCAGGTTGGAACCCATCACAGCAAGGCCGATCAGGCCGATATCCGCTGTCGACATACTAGCAGTCCTTCCGAGAATTTTCGCATAAGGTTCGCGCAACGCCTGCCGCGCGGCGGCGAACCTGACCACAATACGGCGGACGAAGAAAGCCGCTTTCATGCAAAATTGGGTCAAAATCACCGTCTTGTATGGTAGTTTTTCTTGCTATGGCAGACAAGACCTACCGCCTCGCCCATTATCAGGAGACCGTTTGATGTCCTCTCCCTTCGATCTGACCGGGAAGCGCGCCCTGGTCACCGGCTCCAGCCGGGGTCTCGGACTGGCAATGGCCAAGGCACTCGCCCAGGCTGGCGCTGTCATCATTCTCAATGCCCGTGATGCGGTGGCCCTGGGCGCAGCTGCCCAGGATCTGGCCGCAACTGGTGCGAGCGTCCACGCAGTGGCGTTCGACGTGACCAATCGCGATAGCATCAACGACGCCATCAACCACATTGAAGACGAAATCGGGCCCATCGACATTCTGGTGAACAATGCCGGCATGCAGTTCCGCTCCAGCCTTGAAGCCTTCCCGCCTGAGAAGTTTGACCAGGTGATTGCCACCAATCTGACCTCGGTCTTCAATGTCAGCCAGCCCGTCTCGCGCCATATGATCGCGCGCGGCCGCGGCAAGATCATCAACACCTGCTCGCTGATGTCGGGCATGTCGCGCGCCGCCATCGCGCCCTATGCCGCTTCCAAGGCCGCCGTCGCCAATCTGACACGCGGCATGGCGGTCGATTGGGCGCCGCACGGCCTCAATGTCAACGGCATCGCCCCCGGCTATTTTGCCACCGAGCTCAATGAAGTCCTCGCCAAGGATGACAAGTTCAATAGCTGGCTAGAGGCGCGCACCCCGATGGGCCGCTGGGGCAAGCCCGAGGAACTGGGAGGCGCCGTCGTCTTTCTGGCGTCTGATGCCGCCTCCTTCGTCAATGGCCACATCCTCTATGTGGATGGCGCCTTTACCGCGACGGCCTGAGCCATGATCACACCCGCCCGCATCATCATCGTCATGGGCGTCAGCTCGTCCGGCAAGTCCACGGTCGGCCAGTCCATCGCCCGCCGCTTGCATGTGCCGTTTCTGGATGGCGACGGCTATCACCCGCCGGCCAATGTCGAAAAGATGCGCGCCGGCACGCCGCTGACCGATGAGGACCGCTGGCCCTGGCTGGAAAAGCTCGCCACCGCCCTGCATGAAGCGGCCGACAGGAAGGACGCCGCCGTCGGCGCCTGCTCGGCCCTCAGGCGCACCTATCGCGACTTCCTCACGCAGCAGGCAGGTGAGCCGATCCTGTTCGTCTATCTGGAGGGCTCGCGTGAGGTAATCGGCGAGCGGATGGCCAGGCGTCACCACGAATACATGCCTGCCAGCCTCCTCGACAGCCAGTTTGCCACCCTTGAGGTCCCAGACCCGGACACCGAGAACGTGCTGGTCGTGCCCGTTACCGACAGCGTCGAAAAACTCACCCAGACAGTCACCAAGGCGCTGACCCACCTCAAGAGCTTCAAGCGCTGGCAATAAAGCCAACCTTCCCACCTCGGAGCGGCGATACGTAGCATCGGTATCGGGAGAGTCCTCGGCTATCTCCATGCAGTCAATGCAATGGAGCAGCTGAAAAAATGCCCACCATCCTCATCGTCGGCGGCTATGGCGCAGTCGGCAGGCAGATTGCCGCCATGCTCGCGGCCAGCAGCGAGAACCAGCTTATCGTCGCCGGTCGGAGCCTCGCCAAGGCCCAAGCCAGCGGCTTTGCGGGGCGCTTCATCGACCTCGGCGCGCCGGGCACCTGGGCCGCAGCGCTCGAGGGCGTTGACCTGGTGGTCGCCGCTATCGACCAGACCGACACCGCCTTTGTGGCGGAGGTGACCCGGCGCGGCATTGCCTATATCGACGTTACCGCCGGGGACGCCTTTTTCCAGCGCGTCGAGGCGCTTGGGGCGGATTCGCCGATAGTGCTGTCCTTGGGATTGGCTCCCGGGCTCACCAATCTGCTGGCCGCCAGCGCCGCTGACGAACTGGACGAGGTCGAGAGCATCGAGATCGGCATTCTGATGGGCGCCGGTGACGAGCATGGCGCGGCAGCGATTGCCTGGTCGACCCACAATATGTTCGACCCGGAGGCGCCACGGGACGAGCGCCGCATCGAATTCGGGCCGGACTTTGGTCTGCGAACGGCCTATTTCATGGACTTTGCCGATCAGCATGTGCTGGCCCGCACCATGCCCGGCGTGCGGACAGTCACGCGCGTCACCTATGACTCAGCATTGCTGACGAGCGTCCTGTTTTGGGTGGGCCGCCGGTTTGCGGGCAATCGCACGGTGGAGAAGCTGGTTGAACGCCTCAGCCGCATGTCCACTGTCGGCTCGGACAAATGCGTTCTCTCCGTCACGGCTCGCGGCATGCGGGCAGGAAGACGCGTGGCGCAGGACGCCTTTTTCTTCGGCCAGCGCGAAGCAGCGGTGACGGCCGCCGTGGCGGCGCTGGTCGCCCAGGACGTCTTGGCAGGGCTGGTCGGGCCTGGCGTGCACCACAGCCATCAGGTGGTCGACCGTCGCAAGATATTCGCGGCGCTCGAAAAGCTGGGCCATGGCCGCGTGCATATCCCGCAATTGCGCACCGAGATCGCGGTCTGATCCCGTCATTGGCAGGGCACCGGACAAGGCAGATGCCTTCGCCCGGTGCCTTGCTCCCCAGGCTTGGGGCGTTTATTGCGCGGTGTAGCCGCCATCCACCAGATGGTAGGATCCGGTGATATTGGAGGCGGCGTCCGACAGCAGGAACAGTGTCAGCGCGGCCACTTCATCGGATGTGCCCAGGCGCCCATTGGGATGCAGCGTCGTCAGGCCGTCATGCGCCTCCTTGGGCATCGCGCCCAAAAGCGGCGTCTCGATGAAGCCGGGGCCCACTGCCGTGACGCGAATGCCTTTCTTGGCATAATCGAGCGCCGCCGACTTGGTCATGCCCACCACGCCATGCTTGGCGGTGACATAGGCCGGAGCATTGGGGAAGGCGACCGAACCCAGGATCGAGGCCATGTTGACGATGGCGCCGCCGCCTTGGGCGAGCATCGCCGCGATCTCGTATTTCATCGAGTAGAACACGCTGTTGAGATTGACGTCGATGACCTTGTGCCAGTCGTCAAAGCCATACTCCCCCAGAGGAGCCGTCTTGCCGCCAATGCCGGCATTGTTCACGGCCACATTGAGCCCGCCGAACGTGTCGACGGTGAACTGCACGGCTTTTTCCACCTGTTCGATCTTGCTGACATCCACGGCAACCGCCGCCGCCTCGCCGCCCGCATCCTTGATTGCCTTGGCGACGGCCTCGGCAGCATCGAGCTTGAGGTCGGCAATCACCACCTTGGCGCCGCGTTCGGCGAGCTGCCTGGCGACGGCTTCACCAATGCCCGAAGCGGCACCCGTGACGAAGGCAACCTTGCCTGCAAAATCCTTGGTCATCTCAATCTCCTTTATTCGTCTCCTCTATGTGGGCAGTTCGCAGGCCATCCGCCATGATCGAGATCAAACTTCGGGTCGAACGGACTGTTCAATGCCAAGGCGCGGCCCTGACCCGGCATCGCCGCCCCGGCCCGTTGTCAGCCAGAGCCGGCCCGTTGACGAACGGCATTGGGCGCGATCATCCCCGAGGAAGGACGTGCTCCCTCACCCTGCGTCGGGCTCGGGCACGGGCACACCGGGGCTCCGCGACAGGCTGGCATTGGCATAGCGGTCGTCATGGCTGACCTCCTGCCCCGCCCAGTCGGGCAGCGTGACGACCTGGTCGGCGCTTGTGAGCTCCACCTCGGCCATCACCAGCCCGGCATGGCTGCCCTCGAACACGTCCACCTCCCAGGTGAGGCCGGCATGGGGCACGATATGGCGGCGCTTCTCCACCACATTGGGCCGCGCCAGGTCGAGCAGCGCCCGGCCCTCCTCCAGCGGGATGGTGTACTCGAACTCGGCCCGGGAAATGCCGCTCGTCGGTCCCTTGAGCGTCAGCACCGCATTTGCCTCGTCAACGATGCGGACACGCACGGTGACCTTGGCATTGGTGGAGAGATAGCCCTGGCGCAGGGCCGAATGCCTCGTGACATGATCGCGCCAGCTCTCGCCCACGACCAGGAATTTCCGTTCGATCTCAATGCCCATCGTCTAGAACCCGAATGTCATCTGGCCAGCTGGCGTGCCGACGGAAACACCCTCCAGCGCCAGCATCTTTATCTTGGACTGGGCGCCGCCCGGCGCGGAAAACCCGCCAGGCTTGCCATTGCTGGCCAGCACCCGATGGCATGGAATGACCAGCGGCATGGGATTGGCGCCCATCGCCTGCCCCACCGCACGCGACAGGCCCGCATCGCCAAGCAGGCGCGCCAGCGCGCCATAGCTGGTGGTCTGCCCCCAGCCAACCCCTTGCAGCGCCTCATAGACACGCCGATGGAACGCCGGCACGCCGCTCAGATCCAGAGCAACCGTGGAAAAGTCCACCGCCGCGCCGCTCGCATAGTCGTCAATCTGGTTGATCAGCGCCTCGATCGCACGCGTCGGCTCTCCCCGGGCCGCGCCATCGCGATTGATCCGCCGCAGCAGTTCGGCCCGATCCAGGCCCGGCAACTGCACGCGCGCCAGTCCGGCCTCGGTCCATCCGATGCCGAACTCCCCCAGCGCTGTGTCAAAGATCGTGGTCTGCATCATCCGACCTTACGGGGCCCGCGCGCCGCATTCCAGTGTCATCACCCGCCGCCGCCGATGCTGACACAGCCTGTCAGCGTTCCCTGCCATGGTGGTCCGACACAACTTGCCAGGGAGACTGCAGAAAATGGCCAAGATCGTCGGCTACATCGCCACCAGCCTGGATGGCTTCATCGCCACGCCCGATGAAAACCTCGACTGGCTGACCCAGCAGCCCGACCTCGATCTCGGCGAGCACGACTATCGCAGCTTCATCAAGACCATCCGCACCGTGGTCATGGGGCGCGCCACCTATGACTGGATCGCCCGCTATCCCGGCGAGTGGGAATATGCCGATCAGCGTGTCATCGTCGTGACCTCCCGCCCCCTCGACAACCCAAAGGGGCCGCTCGAAACCCGCTCGGACCTTGGCGCGCTGATTGCCGAACTGCGGGCACTCGACGATGGCAATGTCTGGATGCTGGGCGGCGGCCGGCTGCAGATGGCCTTCATGCAGCAAGGCGCTCTCGACGAAATCGAAATCTACGTCATTTCCGAGATCATCGGCGGCGGCATCCCGCTATTTCCCGCCGTCGGCCTGCGCACTTCGGCGAGGCTGCTCTCGGCCAAGATGCTGGGCCCCGCCTGCGCGCGCCTGCATTACAGCCTCACCTGATCACGCCAGAAGGCCGCCCCATCGGAGCGGCCTTCCGGCGTCACATTACCGGCGGTCTATTTCTTCAGCGCGTCGCGCGCCTTGTCCTTGATCTCGCCATCTTGCCTTCCGCCTGCAGCTTGGTATTGCCGGTCAGGCCGCCTGCGGCATCCTTGACCGCGCCCTTGGCCTGCTTGCCGGCGCCTTCGACTTCATCTTTATGCATGGTGGGCTCCTGTGTTCGATATCGGCGACACAACGGCACCGGCCCTCCTCCGTTCCCTCACATAGTCGTCACAACGCACGATTTTTCGGCCCGCCCCAGCGCCGTCTCTCCTCCGCACCGGCGGGTGATAGTCAAAGCCCGGGCAGTCTGCTACATCGCGCCCATGCTTGGTCCCATGCCCACTCTCACCGACTATTTTCCGCCGCTCGATCCCTATCTCAACATCCTGCATCAGGATGACGATATCCTGGTGCTCGACAAGCAGAGCGGCCTGCTCAGCGTGCCGGGCAAGGACCCTTCGCTGTGGGATTGTCTGGAGTATCGGGCCCGCCAGACCTGGCCGACGGCCGGCATGTGCCACCGCCTCGACAAGGATACCTCGGGCGTGCTGGTGATGGCGCTCAACAAGCGCGCCCATGGCCGCATCGGCAGCCAGTTCGAGCACCGCAGGACGACCAAGTCCTACATCGCCCGCGTCGCCGGCATCGTCCAGGCCGATTCCGGCCTCGTCGATCTGCCTCTGGCCACCGACTGGAACAACAAGCCGCGCCAGCGCGTCGATTACGAAAATGGCAAGGCGTCCCAGACCGAGTGGACCGTTCTCGAGCGCGAGGCCAACGCCACCCGCCTGCGTCTCCACCCCCTGACCGGGCGCACCCATCAGCTCAGGGTTCACATGAAGGCCATCGGCCATGTGATTCTGGGCGATGCGTTTTATGCCGATGCCGAAGCCCTGGCCGCCGCCGACCGGCTGCAATTGCACGCCGCCGAACTGGGCTTCACCCACCCCACGACCGACCAGTTCATGACCTTCGTGGCGCCGCCCCCGTTCTAGGCCTCGCCCAGATAGCCGACCTCGATGCGCTGGAACAGATGCCCCGGCTTCATCGTGTCGAGCCATTTGCGGAAGGCCGCCAAATCCTGGAAGCCGGCGCGCTGCGCGTCCCGCTCGGTGACGTCTTCGGGCGCCATGTCGTCGATCGCCTTGATCGCCAGCAGCCCCACCTTGGTCTTGAGCGTGCCGCCGGCCTTCACCGTCGGCCGGTTCCACCGCCGGAAGATCAGATCGACCTTGCCCGCCTTGATCTCTTCGAGAAGTGCAGCTTTGAGCAACATCAGTCCAGTACCGCCGTGGCCAGCATTTCAACCTTGAGCCCCTCGGCCAGCAACGCCTTGACCACCACGGTGGCCCGCACCGGGTAAGG
>CAXBKI010000081.1:0-8928 GCA_963975955.1 uncultured Devosia sp. | reverse complement strand
TGGGCTTTTCCCAGGAGATGATGGACGGCGATGTCGGCGCGCTGTCGGGCGGCTGGAAGATGCGCGTGGCGCTGGCGCGCATTCTGCTGATGCGGCCGGACGCGCTGCTGCTCGACGAGCCGAGCAACCATCTGGACCTTGAAAGCCTGATCTGGCTGGAAGCCTTTCTCAAGAACTATTCGGGCGCGCTGCTGATGACCAGTCATGACCGCGAGTTCATGAACCGGATCGTCAACAAGATCGTCGAGATCGATGGTGGCACGCTGACCACCTATACGGGCGACTACGAATTCTACCAGAACCAGCGGGCGATCGCGGAAAAGAACCAGCAGGCGCAGTTCGACCGGCAGCAGGCGATGCTCGCCAAGGAGCTGGCCTTCATCGCGCGCTTCAAGGCGCGGGCCAGCCACGCCGCCCAGGTGCAGAGCCGGGTCAAGAAGCTCGACAAGATCGAGCGCGTCGAGCCGCCCAAGCGGCGCCAGACGGTGGCGTTCGAGTTCCGCCCGGCGCCGCGTTCGGGCGATGACGTGGTGGTGATCAAGGGCGTCGACAAGGCCTATGGCAGCCGCACGATTTATGATGGGCTGGACTTTCACGTGCGCCGGCGCGAGCGCTGGTGCATCATGGGGGTCAATGGCGCGGGCAAATCGACGCTGCTCAAGCTGGTGGCCGGGGATTCCCAGCCCGACAACGGCACGGTCAATGTCGGGGCCAGCGTCAAGATGGGCTATTTCGCCCAGCATGCGATGGATGTGCTCGACGGCGACCGCACGGTTTTCCAGATGCTCGAAGACAGTTTTCCGCAGGCCGGGCAGGGTCCGCTGCGGGCGCTGGCCGGGGCGTTCGGTTTTTCCGGCGACGAGATGGAAAAGAAGTGCCGCGTGCTCTCGGGCGGGGAAAAGGCGCGGCTGGTGATGGCGCTGATGCTGTTCGATCCGCCGAACTTCCTGGTGCTTGACGAGCCGACCAACCATCTCGACATCGCCACCAAGGAAATGCTGATCCAGGCGCTGAGCCAGTTCGAGGGCACCATGCTGTTCGTCAGCCACGACCGGCACTTCCTCGCCGCGCTGAGCAACCGCGTGCTGGAGCTGACGCCCGATGGCGTGCACACCTATGGCGGCGGCTATACCGAATATGTGCAGAGCACCGGCCAGGAAGCCCCGGGGCTGCGGAGCTAGGGGCAGCTTGTTCGGCGTCGCTCGAGGGGCCGGTTCACCCCCTCCCGGCCTCCCCCATCAAGGGGGAGGTGGGGTGCGGTGGTCTGGGCGAGGTCGCAGCAAGAGCGAGGGCGCTGGCTAGAGCTTGACCAGGGTGCGTACGTCCACCGGCAGGCCGGTATTGAACGAGCGGTTGGCGGCAATGCCGGTGAGGATCGACAGGGCGCCGTCGCGGTGGTTGGCGCCGTAGCCGGGACGCGGCTCGGCGGTGCCGAAGATTTCCTCGAGCATGATCTTGTCGCCGCCGCCATGGCCGCCTTCGCCATGGGTGATGGGCACGACACGCGGTTCGCCATGCAGCGGGAAATGGTAGAGCTTGACGCCCTTGGCCGCGCCCTCGGTATCGGAGGTCGAGCCGGCATTGATGTAGGAATTCTCGTGCACGGTGAGCTCGAGCCGGCCGCCGGGGCCATTGATGGCCACGTTGAAGCCTTCCCAGGGCGCATAGGCATAGAGCGAATAGGTCATCACCGCCTTGTTGGCATAGCGCACCATGACATTCATGGTGTCCTCGATGGAGATGCCGTCGCCGAAGACGTTCTGGTCGCGCTGGTAGCCGTCTTCCTTTTCGGCGTCCCAGTAGAGGCCCTTCTGCACCGGATTGTCGGTCAGATCGATGGCGAAGGGATCATCCTTGGCCGCCTCGACACCGGTGGTGCGGGTATAGGGGGTGAAGACGCCGCGGGCCTCGGCATTGGCGCGACCGTAGAATTTGAGGTCGCCCATGGCAAAGACCGTATCGGGCTGGCTGCCGAGCCAGAAATTGACCAGGTCGAAATGGTGGGTCGACTTGTGCACCATCAGGCCACCGCTATTGCGCTTGTCGCGGTGCCAGCGGCGGAAATAGTCGGCGCCGTGGCGGGTATCGAGCAGCCACTCGAAATGCACCGAGGTGACGGTGCCGATGGCGCCTTCGGCGATGAGCTCGCGCAGGGCCGAATTGTGCGGGGCATAGCGGTAGTTGAAGGTGACGCGGACATTGCGCCCGGTGCGCTCGACGGCATCGAGGATTTCCTGGCACTTTTCCGGATCGGTGGTCATCGGCTTTTCGGTGATGACGTCGCAACCGGCTTCGAGCGCGGCAATTATATAGTGATGATGGGTGCGGTCGATGGAGGTCACGATGATGGTGTCGGGCTTGTGCTCGGCAATCATGGTGGCGAAATCGGCGGCCTTGTAGGTGGGAACGGCCGCGCCGGACAGTTCCTGGGTGATCACCTTGTTGGTGAAGTCCATACGGGCCTGATTGGTGTCGCATAGTGCCACCAGGCGGGACTGCTCGCGATGGGGCCCCAGAATTGCCTCGTAGAACATGCGGGCACGACCACCGGTCCCCACAAGCGCGTAGGTCTTGGCCATTTCAAATCTCCGGTCTTGATAACTCGCCATCACCCAGAACGGGTGTTGAGATGCATCTACCATACAAGATAAAAGAAGTGTACAGTTTCTTCCATCGCTGCCGAGGGCGGATCAACCGATCCCGGCGCGGGTGAGGAGGAGCCGGCAGGCCGGCGCGGTCGCGGCAGCCGACAGGGGTGTCCAGGCATGGGGAGGGGCTCACAAGGTCCAGAATCCTGTGGATGGCAGTGTATCGGCTGCAGCAATCGGCGCGTGTTCCGGCACAAGGTCACAAGGAATAACAATGATGAGGCCTGCCCAGGTGCTTGACGTGAGCGAAGAGACCATGGCGATGCGTGTCGTTGGCGCCCTGCGCGACGAGATCGTGACCATGACGCTCAAACCGGGCGATGTGATCTCCGAGAGCGATATCGCGGCGCGCTATGGCGTGTCGCGGCAGCCGGTGCGCGAGGCCTTCATCCGGCTGGCGCAGCAGGGTCTGCTGATGATCCGCCCCAAGCGGGCCACCGTGGTCAAGAAGATTTCACCCGAAGGGGTGCGGCAATCGCGCTTTATCCGGGAATCGATCGAGGTGGAAATCGTGCGGCGGCTGGCCCGTCAGCCGGGCGCGGCAGACGAGGTGCTCAAGGGGCTTATCGCGGACCAGGAAGCCGCGTCGGCGGCCAATGACAGCCGGCGATTCCACACGCTGGACGAACTGTTCCATCGCACCATGGCGCGGCTGGCGGGCGTGGAATATGCCTGGCAGCTGATCGACGACCACAAGATGCAGCTGGATCGGGTGCGCTACCTGACGCTGGGCGTTTCCTCGTCGCGGGTGGCAATCGACGAGCATGGCGTCATCGCCGCAGCGGTGACGGCCGGGGACGTGGCCGGCGCGGAAGCCGCCATGCGGGCGCATCTGGCGCGCGCCGAAATCCTGCTCGAGCAGACCATTGCCGATCACCCCGACTACTTTGAACAAGCCGGGACAGCCTGATCAGCGTGCCGCGCGCCAATCCGGTCGGCGGCGGATCGATTTGGCACTGGTTAACATTAAGATCGAAGGCGCACGGCGCCTGGCAGCGCATCAATGGCGCTGGCACAAAACCATGAAGGACAGCACGGCATGAAAACGCGGACATTGGGCAAGACGGGCTTTGAGGTCTCGGAAATCGGGCTGGGCTGCTGGCAGCTGGGCGGTGATTTCGGCCCGGTGGGCGACGAGACGGCAACCGCGATTCTGGATGCCGCCAATGCGGCGGGCATTACCTTCTGGGACACCGCGGACGTCTATGGCGGCGGGCTCAGCGAGAGCCGGATCGGCCGTCACGCCAAGGGGCCGGGCGTGCATGTAGCGACCAAGCTGGGCCGTGGCGGCGGGCTGTTTCCGGACGGCTACAGCAAGGAGGGCGTGCGCAAGAGCCTGGAAGGGTCGGCTGAACGGCTGGGCGTGAGCGCGCTCGACCTGGCGCAGCTGCATTGCGTGCCACCCGAGGTGCTGCGCGACGGCGCGATTTTTGGCTGGATGGATGATTTCCAGGCCGAGGGGCTGGTCAGGCACTGGGGCGCCAGTGTCGAGACCATCGAGGAGGGCATGCTCTGCCTCGAACAGCCCGGGCTGGCGACGCTGCAGATCATCTTCAACCTGTTCCGCCAGGATGCCGCGGCAACGCTGCTGCCCAAGGCGGCGGAGAAGAATGTCGGCATCATCGTGCGCCTGCCGCTGGCCAGCGGCCTGCTCAGCGGCAAATATGACAAGGATACCGTGTTCGAGGCCACGGACCATCGCAACTACAATGCGGACGGGCAGGCTTTCTCGGTAGGGGAAACCTTTGCCGGGATCGAATTTGGGCGCGGCGTGGAACTGGTCACCGAGCTCAGGGGACTGGCGCCCAGCGGCATGGAAATGAGCCAGTTCGCGCTGCGCTGGATCCTGGATCACCCGCAGGTCAGTACCGTCATCGCCGGGGTCAGCAAGCCCGAGCAGATCGCCGACAACGTGGCGGCCAGCGAACTGAAGAGCCTGTTCCCCGCCCTGATGGGTCAGCTGGGGCGCTGGTACGAAGAGAGCGTGAAGCCGGAGATCCGCGGCGGGGTGTAACCGGCTAATCCGGGCAATCGAGCGGCAGGATGGCGCCGAGCTCCCCCTTGGCCGGCTGCACCAGCTTGAGCGTGTAGCAGCCGGCAAACTGGGTGTGGGTGCCGGCATTGCTGACAGCATCGATGGCGACGGGCAGCCGGTAGTAGACGCTGCCCGCTGCACCCTCGGCGATTTCTTCACCGGTCAGGACGGTGACGCTGGCGGTATCGGCATAGCCCCTGGCGAAGTCGTCGAAGGCGGCCTTTGTCTCGGCCTCGCTCATCGGCTCATGCCGGTAATAGGACCAGGCCCGCGTCAGCTCCTGGCGGCCTATGGCATTGTAAAATGAGGCAATGTCGCTGGTGGCGGTGGAGCGATCATCAAGATAGCGCTCATCGGCGATGGCCGGGGGCGTGGCCAGCAGGGCCAGGGTGGCGACGAGCAGCAGGCGGGTCATGCGGGGAAACCGGCGTTGGGACTTGGCCAACCATGCTAGCGCCGCGCCTGTGGCTAAAATGCGCTGACAGGGTGACGCTGCCGCTTCCGTACTCACCCCGACGTGACGCCCCTAGCGGATCGGGTCCGGGGTGCCTAGGTTAGGTGCAACAAGAAAAACCTGCCGAGTATGTCATGTCCTATCACGAAGCCTTCGAACTGATCCGCGACGAACATATCGCGGAGGCCAATTCGCAGGCCCAGCTGTTCCGGCACAAAAAGACCGGGGCCGAAGTGCTCAGCCTCGTCAATGACGACGAGAACAAGGTGTTTGGCATCACCTTCAAGACGCCGCCGACCGACTCCACCGGCATTGCCCATATCCTTGAGCATTCGGTGCTGTGCGGATCGCGCAAATACCCGGTCAAGAAGCCGTTCGTGGAGCTGATCAAGGGGAGCCTCAACACCTTCCTCAATGCCATGACCTTTCCGGACAAGACGGCCTATCCGGTGGCCAGCCAGAATCTGAAGGATTTCTACAATCTGGTGGATGTGTATCTGGACGCGGTGTTCTTCCCGCTGCTGACCCGGGAGACCTTCCTGCAGGAAGGCTGGCACTACGAGCTCGAGGATGTCGACGCACCGCTGGTCTACAAGGGCGTGGTGTTCAACGAGATGAAGGGCGTGTTCTCATCGCCTGAATCGGTGATGCGCGATATTTCGCAGCGATCGCTCTATCCTGACGTGACCTATGGCAAGAGCTCGGGTGGCGATCCCAAGGCCATTCCCGACCTGACCTACGAGCAGTTTCGCGATTTTCACGCCAGGTTCTATCACCCATCCAATACGCGGGCGTTCTTTTCGGGCGACGACGATGCCGGCGAGCGGCTGGCGATCCTGGACGCCTATTTCAGCCAGTTCGAGCGCGCGCCGGTGGATGCCGAGGTGCAGCTGCAGCCGCGCTTCAATGCGCCGCGGCAGATCACGGCCACCTATGCCGGCACCAGGGAAGAGGGCAAGGCCCGCGACGGCATGGTGTCGGTCAACTGGATGATCGACCCGCCGGCGGACCGCACCGAAGCGCTGAGCTATGGCATGCTGAGCTATCTGCTGGCTGGCAATTCGGCGGCGCCGCTGCGCAAGGCGCTGACCGAGAGCGGGCTGGGCGAAAGCATGACCGGGGGCGGGATCGGCAGCGGCATGCGCCAGCCCATGGCCAGCTTCGGCATGAAGGGGATCGACGCGGCCGATGCCGGCAAGGTGGAAGCGCTGATCCTGTCCACGCTCGAGGAGATCGCGGCAAACGGGTTTGCCGAGGACCAGCTGGCGGCAGCGGCCAATACGTTCGAGTTCTCGCTGCGCGAAAACAATACCGGCTCCTATCCGCGCGGCATGGTCTATATGTTCAACGCGCTGGGGACCTGGCTGCATGAGGGTGACCCGATTGCGCCGCTGGCGTTTGAAGAGGCGCTGACCGCGCTCAAGCAAAAGGCCGGGCAGGGGTTCTTCGCGCAAGAAATCCGCCGCCTGTTCCTCGACAACATGCACCGCACCACGGTGACGCTGAGCGCGGACCCCGAACAGGGCGCGCGCGAGGCGGCGCGGGAAGCCGAGATCCTGGCCGAGGTGCGCCAGGGCTATGACGCCGCGGCGCTGACGGCGACAGTGGCCGAGACCGACCGGCTCAAGGCCCTGCAGGATGCGGTCGATGATCCGGCAGAGCTGGCCAAGATCCCCACCCTGACGCTGGCGGACCTGCCGCGCGAGAGCCGGACGCTGCCGATCGAGATCGGCACCCTGGCCGGCACGAGGCTATTCTACCATGATCTGCCGACGCTGGGCATCGTCTACCTCGATCTCGGCTTTGACCTGCACGTGCTCGACAAGGATCTGTTGCCCTATCTGCCGCTGTTCGGGCGGGCGCTGCTGCAGACGGGCACCAGCAAGCAGGATTTCGTCAGCCTGACGCAGCGCATCGGGCGCGCGACGGGCGGGGTGGCGCAGCATCGCGGCCTCTCCTCGCGCCAGGGCGATGATGGCAGCGCGGCCTGGTTCTTCCTGTCGGGCAAGGCCGTGCCGGACAATATGGTGGAAATGCTCGCCATCATGGGCGATGTGCTGCTCGATGCGCAGCTGGACAATCGCGAGCGGTTCAAGCAGATGGCGCTGGAAGAGAAGGCGGGCTTTGAGGCGCGCATGATCCCGGCAGGCAATTCCATCGTCGATACGCGGCTCAAATCGGGGCTGACCGAGGCGAGCTGGATTTCCGAGCAGATGGGCGGGGTCGGCTATCTGTTGTTCCTGCGCGAACTGGTCAAGCGGATCGATAGTGACTGGGCCAGTGTGGAGGCCGCGCTCAGGCGCATTCGCGATACGCTGTTCAATCGCGGCCGCATGGTGGTCAATGTGACGGCCGACGGCGCGCTGTGGAACCGCGCCAAGGGCGAGATCGAGGGTTTCCTCAAGGGGCTGCCTGACGCCACGCATGGGTTCGCCGACTGGCGCGTGGACTTTACGCCCCGGTCCGAGGGGCTGATCATTCCGGTTCAGGTCAATTATGTGGGCAAGGGGGCAAACCTGAAGGCGCTCGGCTTCGAGCTGACCGGGGCGGCCAGCGTGGTGCTGAAATTCCTCAACACCACCTATATGTGGGACAAGATCCGGGTGCAGGGCGGCGCCTATGGCGGCTCGAGCCGGTTCGACCTGGCGAGCGGCAATTTCAGCTTTCTGAGCTATCGCGACCCGAATCTGCTCAAGACGCTCGATGCCTATGACGGGGCCAGCAAGGCGCTCAATGCGAGGATCGGCGAGAACGACCTGACGCGCTCGATCATCGGGGTGATCGGGGATGTGGATGGCTATGAGTTCCCCGATGCCAAGGGCTATTCCTCGATGTGGCGGCAGCTGACCGGCACGACCGATGCGCTCCGCCAGCAGCGGCGCGACGAAATCCTCTCCACGACGGCAGCGGACTTCAAGGTTATGGCCGAGGCGGTCGATGCAGTGGCACGGCACGGCCATGTGGTGGTGCTGGGGGGCGAGGCGGCGATCAACCTGGCCAATGAGAAGCGGCCGGGCCTGCTGGACGTGACCAAGGTGATGTGACGCGGGTGCCCCGGCGCCACCTCCCCTTGTGGGGAGGGAGTGAGGGTGGGGGCACCGGCAGGGCATGGGACAGGGCCCCCACCCGTCCCCTGCGGGGCCACCCTCCCCACAAGGGGGAGCGGCGGCCGATAGTTTGGCGCGTGCTGAACCACTTCTGATTGTGGCGCGTTAGAGGAAACCATGGCCATCCAGATCCTCGACCGGCACCTGCATATCAAGGCGATCGACGCCTATATCGATCCTGGCGTGCCGCGCGAGCGGGCGATCATCACCCATGGCCATGCCGACCATGCGCGATCGGGCCATGGCAGCGTGCTGGCGACGCCCGACACCATTGCCATCATGCAGACGCGCTATGGCGCCGACTGCGCGCGGCGGTTCGAGCCGCTCGAATTCGGCGTGCCGCTGAGAATCGATGACGTGACCATTACGCTCTATCCGGCCGGGCATATTCTGGGCTCGGCGCAGGTGCTGGTGGAGAGGCAAGGCCAGCGCGTGGTGGTGACGGGCGACTATAAGCGCCTCACCGACCGCACGGCGCAGCCCTATGAGCTGGTCAAATGCGATCTGCTGGTCACCGAGGCGACCTTTGGCCTGCCGGTGTTCCAGCATCCGCATCCGCAGGTGGAAATCGCGCGACTGCTCAAATCGGTGGCGGACAATCCCGAGCGCAGCCATCTGGTGGGATGCTATGCGCTGGGCAAGGCGCAGCGGGTCATCGCGCTCTTGCGTGACGCCGGCTATGAC
>CAXBKI010000080.1:0-8940 GCA_963975955.1 uncultured Devosia sp. | reverse complement strand
GGGCCTGACCCGAGGGCACTTCACTTCACCAGCGCACCGCAAGTGCAGAGCCCTCGGGTCAAGCCCGAGGGTGACGATCGGGGATGGGGCAACACTTTGCGCCGATTGGCGGCTGTACTGAAGGAGCAACGCCATGTCTGAACCCCTTCTGCGCGTCGACAATCTCACCAAATATTACGGCACTCGCCTGGGCTGCGCCGATGTCAGCTTCGAACTCTGGCCCGGCGAAGTGCTGGCCATTGTCGGGGAATCCGGTTCGGGCAAGACGACGCTGCTCAATACGCTCTCGGCGACGCTGGAGCCCAGTTCCGGCACCACGCACTACCGTATGCGCGACGAACAATGGCGCAATATCTATGATCTGAGCGAGGCCGAGCGCCGCTTTCTGGTGCGCACCGACTGGGGTTTCGTGCACCAGAACCCGGCCGACGGGCTACGCATGACCGTCTCGGCCGGCGCCAATGTCGGCGAACGGCTGATGGCGGTGGGCGATCGCCATTACGGCCATATCCGCGACACCGCGCTCGACTGGCTGGGCCGGGTGGAGATCGCCGCCGACCGCATCGACGACCAGCCGCGCAGCTTTTCCGGCGGCATGCGGCAGCGGCTGCAGATCGCCCGTAATCTGGTGACCGGGCCGCGGCTGGTGTTCATGGATGAACCCACCGGCGGACTGGATGTGTCGGTGCAGGCGCGCCTGCTCGACCTGCTGCGCGGCCTGGTGGGCGAACTGGGGCTGGCGGCGATCGTGGTGACCCATGACCTGGCCGTGGCGCGGCTCTTGAGTCACCGCATGATGGTGATGAAGGACGGCCACGTTATCGAGGCCGGTCTCACCGACCGCGTGCTCGACGATCCGCGCGAGCCCTATACGCAATTGCTCGTTTCCTCGATTTTGCAGGTCTAGCGATGATTGCGCCATCCCGACCCCTCACCCGTCTCGGCCTGCGGCCGATCCACCCTCTCCCTCAAGGGGAGAGGAGAAGCACCGCGTTTGCCGATCCACTGAGCCCTCCTTCTCCCCTTGAGGGAGAAGGTGCCCCGCAGGGGCGGATGAGGGGTCTCTTTCTCATATGCGGAGCCATGCAATGACCGCCCTGTCCGTCAAAAATCTCTCAAAGACCTTCACCATGCATCTCCGCGACGGTGTGATGCTGCCGGTGGTCGACAATGTGCGCTTCGACGTGCAGCCGGGCGAATGCGTCGTGCTCGGGGGCCCCTCGGGGGCCGGTAAGAGTTCCATTCTCAAGATGGTCTATGGCAATTACGGCGTCGATGCCGGCTCGATCGTGATCCAGCATCACGGATCGGCGGTCGATCTGGCGACGGCTGATCCGCGCACCGTGCTGACGCTGCGGCGCGATTCCATCGGCTATGTCAGCCAGTTCCTGCGCACCGTGCCGCGCGTTTCGGCGCTCGACGTGGTGGCCGAGCCGCTGGTGATCCGCGGCGTCGACAAGGGCGAGGCGCAACAGCGCGCCAGGGATCTGCTGGCCCGGCTCAACCTGCCCGAACGACTGTGGAGCCTGCCGCCGGCCACGTTTTCGGGTGGCGAACAGCAGCGGGTCAACATTGCCCGCGGCTTCATCACCGACCATCCGGTGCTGCTGCTGGACGAGCCGACCGCCTCGCTCGATGCCACCAACCGCGCCGTCGTCGTCGCCATGATCGGCGAGAAGAAGGCGGCCGGCGTGGCGCTACTGGGCATTTTCCACGACGAGGAGGTGCGTGAACAGGTGGCCGACCGCATCCTCGATGTCACCGCATTCGCCCCGAGGATCGCCGCATGAAAAAGCTTGGCCTGGAACCCTTTATCCACCCGACCGCCAAGGTGCACGACTCCGTGCTGGGTCGCTACACCGAAGTGGGTGCCGGCAGCAGCGTTTCCCATTCGTCCATGGGCGACTATTCCTACTGTGTCAGCAACACCCAGATCGCCTATTCGAGCATCGGCAAATTCGCCAATATCGCCGCCCATGTGCGCATCTATGCCTCAATGCACCCCATGGAACGCGCTTCGCTGCACCATTTCACCTATCGCTCGGCGCAATATTTCGAGGGCGAGGAAGACGACCCGTCCTTCTTCGAGTGGCGCGCCGGGCAGGGGATCAGCATCGGCCACGACACCTGGATCGGCCACGGCGCGGTGATCATGCCGGGAGTGAGCATCGGCAATGGCGCCATCATCGGCTCCAATGCGGTGGTGACCCGGGATGTCGCCGATTTCGCGATCGCCGTGGGTGTGCCGGCCCGGACGATCCGGCAGCGGTTTTCCGATGACGTCGCCAGTCGGCTGGATGCCATGGCCTGGTGGGACTGGAGCCACGACAGGCTGCACCAGGCGCTGCCGGACTTCCGGGCGCTGGAGATCGAGGCGTTTCTGGAGAAGTACGAGGGGTAGTGCCCTTTTTCGTTGCGCTTGCGGGTGAAGGCACATTCGGGGCGCAGACTTACCCCACCCTCATTCCCTCCCCACAAGGGGGAGGCGCATTGGCCTGGCCCCAGGGTCTTGCCCGTTCCGGCCGGTGAGGGGTTCGGTCCTCTGGTCTGCCCCGCGGCCTTCACCCCTCACCCCGGCTCTGCCAGGGCGCTGACGTGCCCGGCGTCGCTACCCTCTCCCCTGAGGGGGCGAGGGGGCGCAGGCGGACGGACAGGTGTGTTGAAATCTGTCCGGTGAGCCGATGCTTGGTCTCCCCTCTCCCCTGGGGGCGAGGGGACAGAAACATCGCGCCCTGTCTGTGTGACGCCCTGCCACGGGGTGGTTGTGGATGGTCATGCAACCGTCACTCAAGTGTTATCCCAGCTTCACGTCCTCGCCCTAGGTCTGCCGCAGTTGAACGGCGAGGGCGCTGATGCTCAAGATTTCCAATGTCTCGCGACGCTTCGGTGACAAGCTCGCCGTCAGCGACGTGACTCTCGAGATCCCGCAGGGCCAGATGGTCGGCATTATCGGCCGCTCCGGCGCCGGCAAATCCACCCTGCTGCGCATGATCAACCGGCTGACCAATGTATCGGAAGGCTCGATCAGCTTTGATGGCGTCCAGGTATCGTCGCTGCGCGGCAGGGACCTGCGCAACTGGCAGCGCGATTGCGCCATGATCTTCCAGCAGTTCAACCTGGTGCCGCGCCTCGACGTCATCACCAATGTGATGCTCGGCCGGCTCAACCACCGTTCGACCCTGCTATCGCTGCTGCAGATCTTTACCGAGGAGGAGCAGTTGCTGGCGCTGCAGGCGCTCGAACGGCTCGACATCGCCCAGACGGCAACGCAGTGGGCGCAGACGCTCTCGGGGGGCCAGCAGCAGCGCGTCGCCATCGCCCGCGCCCTGATGCAGGGCCCGCGCATGATCCTGGCCGACGAGCCGATTGCCAGCCTCGACCCGCGCAACGCCAAGATCGTCATGGACAGCCTGGCCGACATCAACCGCGAAAACGGCCTGACCGTCATCACCAATCTGCACACGCTCGACACCGCCCGCGCCTATTGCGGGCGCATCATCGGCATGGCGGCGGGCAGGGTGGTGTTCGACGGCACGCCCGACCAGCTGACCACCGAGGTCGCCCGCCAGCTCTATGGCGCCGACGGCCTGGCCGAGGCCTTCTCGGAGGCCATGACCTCCACCAGCCTTGAGCCTTCGGCCCGGGCCAGAAGCATGCTCGGCGACCTGGCCCAGGTGCCCTGAATTCAAGCGTTCCGCGACTGACCCTGCGTCAACCGGGCAGTCTGCCGACACTATTGCGTCACCAAAGGAGACTTCCATGACCGCAATCCGTACCGTCCTGCTCGCCGGCATCGCGCTGGCCGGCGTCACCGCCCCCACCATCGCCCAGGAAATGGATGTGATCCGCATCGGCCTGCTCGGCGGCGAAAACGAGACCGACCGTCTCGCCAACAACCAGTGCCTGATCGACCTGATGCCGGCCGCGCTGGGCGTCAAGGAAGTCAAGCTGTTCCCCGCTGCCGATTATGACGGCGTGATCCAGGGCCTGCTGGGCGGCACGCTGGACGTGGCGGGCCTGGGCGCTTCGGGCTATGCCAAGGTCTATCTGGCCGACCCCGAAGCCGTCATCCCCTTCAACACCACGGTGCAGACCGATGGCGCGATGGGCTATCACTCGATTCTGCTGGCCCGCAAGGATTCCGGCATCGACAGCCTCGAAGCCGCCAAGGGCAAGACCCTGGGCTATGCCGATCCGGATTCGACCTCGGGCTACCTGATCCCGCTGGTGACCCTGCCGGCCGAAACCGGCATGCCGAACGACGAATATTTCTCGGCCACTTCCTTCAATGGCGGCCACGAGAACAACGTGCTGGCCCTGCTCGACCACAAGGTCGACGTGGCCGTGACCTGGACCTCGGGCGTGGGTGAGTTCTCCGAGGGCTATACCTCGGGCAACACCCGCTCGATGGTCGACAAGGGCATGCTGGACATGGAAGACGTGACCCAGCTCTGGCTGTCGCCCCTGATCCCGAACGGCCCCAATGTCATGAGCTCCAAGCTGCCCAAGGCCATGCAGGACAAGATCGTGGCCTTCTACAACAGCCTGCCGACCGAGCATCCTGATTGCTTCGCCGGCATCGAACGCGGCGAGTTCAAGGGCTATGCCCCGGTGACCCCCGAATTCTACCAGCCCATCATCGATGCCCGCAAGGCGACCATCGGCGGCTGATCGCCCCTTCCGATCCCGGCCGGCGGCGTGGTTCCGCGCCGCCGGCACTCTCCTGAGGGCATTTCATGAGCACTTTATCGGCCGGGCAGCAGGCCCCCATTTCCAGCCAGCTCGGCCTGGTGCACCAGCATTATCGCGCCCTGCTGCGGACCCGTCGCACCTATACGGCACTGGCCGTGGGCGCGGTGCTGGCGTTTCTGGCCGGCGCCCTGTGGTATGCCGACAAGTCCAATGCCGGCCAGTTCTTCGACCGGCTGCCCTATTTCTTCGACTTCTTCATCCACTTCCAGCCCGACGAACCGATGGAGATCGTGCGCGCGCTGTTCGATCTGCCCTCGCCCTTCGCCGATGGCTCGTTCAAATATGACTATGAAGAGGGCCGGGTCTATCTGATCGGCGGGCTCTACCTGCCCGAATATTTCTACCAGATGCTGGTCACCATCAATATCGCGCTGATCTCGACGCTGATCGGGGTGACCTTCGCCTTTGGCCTGAGCTTTTTTGCCGCCAGCAACGTCACCGGCTCGCGCAGCGTGCGCTTCGTGGTCCGGCGTTTTCTCGAAGTGCTGCGCGCCTTCCCCGAAATCGTCATCGCCGGCATGCTGGTGGCGATCCTCTCGATCGGCCCGATCGGCGCCATCGTGGCGGTGAGCATCCACACCATCGGCTCGCTCGGCAAGCTGTTCTACGAAGTGATCGAGAATGCCGACACCCGGGCCGACGAAGGCCTGCGCGCGGTGGGCGGCAACTGGCTGGAGCGGGTGCGCTTTGGCTTCGTGCCGCAGGTGCTGCCCAATTTCGTTTCCTATGCGCTGCTGCGCATGGAGATCAATGTGCGCGCCTCCACCATCATCGGCGCGGTGGGCGGTGGCGGTATCGGCGAGGTGTTCCGTCTCTCGATCGGGCGCGATCACGCTGCCAAGACCTACGCCATCATCATCCTGCTGTTCGCAACCATCATCGGCATCGACTGGATCTCGGGCTATCTGCGCAAGCGGCTCGTCGGCCAGTCGGCCTTCACTATCGGCGGTTGAGGCAAACCCCATGGCTCCTCCTATCGAACTGTCCGCCCGCGCCGCTGCCGCCCTCAGGCAGCGCCACGCCGATGTGCTGCACCGGCCCCTCGGCAGGCGGCTGACCGCGCCGCTGGCCGTGCTGGCGACGCTGGCCTATCTGGTGTTCTGCTTTTTCTTCTTCAACATCCCCGCTGTGGTCAGCAACGCCCAGTGGGACCGCGCCGGCACCTATGTCGCCGACTGGTATTCCTGGGAGGCCACGCCGCGCTTCCGCTTCAAGGATGGCAAGGTCGAGCTCGAATGGATCCGCTCGCTGCTGGGCCCCAATCCCGATCCCGACTGGATCGTCAAGACCGGCGCCGACAGCTTCGTGACCACCTTCGGCGACATCGACAACAGCGTCGAGATCAGCCCGACCGCCGTCGTGGCAGTGGTCAAGGGCGAGCGCTATGACATCCCGGTGACCGCCGACGGTGCGCTGCTGCCGGCCAACGCGCCCGACAACATGACGCTCAAGGGCGGCCGAGTGACCGTGGATTACGGCTTTGTCGGCCAGGCCGAAATCCGCAACACCCAGGTCTATGTGCGCCACCGCTTCCTGGGCTGGGCCAATTTCTTCTTCGATCCCGGCTCCCACTTCTTCGGCATGGATGCCGGCCAGCTCTGGCAGGCGGTAATGGACCCCCAGCGCATCGACCCGGCCATGCCCAACTGGCAACTGATGGGGATCGAGTTCCTCTACAATGCCGAATGGCAGCACCTCGATGTCTACGACAAGCTGCTGCAGACCATCGTCATGGCCTTTGTCGGCACGCTGTTCGCCGCCCTTGTGGCCTTTCCGCTCTCCTTCATCGCCGCGCGCAACATCACTCCCAATCCGGCCGGAAACTGGCTGATGAAACGCGCTTTCGATTTCCTGCGCTCGGTAGACATGCTGATCTGGGCGCTGTTCTTCGTGCGCGGCTTCGGTCCGGGCCCGATCCCGGGTATCGCCGCTATCTTTTTCACCGACACCGGCACGCTGGGCAAGACCAGCACCGAATCGCTGGAAAATATCGACGACCGGCAGCGCGAAGGCGTCCGCTCGGTGGGGGCATCGTCCCTGGCGGTGCAGCGTTATGGCGTGGTGCCGCAGGTGGCCCCGGTGTTCATCAGCCAGGTGCTGTATTTCTGGGAAAGCAACACCCGCTCGGCGACCATTATCGGGGCGGTGGGCGCCGGTGGTATCGGCCTCAAACTGATCGAGGCCATGCGCACCAATCAGGACTGGGAAAACGTCGCCTATATGGTGATCCTGATCCTGCTCGTGGTGTTCATTTTCGACAATATTTCCAATGCGATACGGTCGCGGCTGATCGGGGGAACGGCGCACTGAAGGCGCCGATGGATAAAGTTTTAACGACCGTGTTCAGGGCCGGGAAACCGTGTTCCGTAACAGCGAGTTAAGCGGGTCGGACTAGGTTGGCGCTGCACTATTTTAGGCCCCGTCCGTGACTTCATTTGCCGACTTTTTCCTGACTGCCCACGATCCGCGTTTTGTGGGCCTGGCTGCTCTTGTCTGCCTCGTCGCCGCCAATGCCTGCATGGGCCTGCTTCGCCATGCCCGTCACGCAACGGGCCGCACCAACCTGCTATGGGTCGGCGTTGCCGCATTGGCCGTGGGCCTGGGGATCTGGGCCACCCATTTCATCGGCATGCTGGCGCTCCGCCCCGGTTTCGCCCTCAGTTATGACCTGCTGCTGACTGCGGCGTCCTTGCTGATCGCCATCACCATCTGCGGCCTGGGCATTGCCATTGCCACGCGCAGCCTCAATGTGACCGATCATTTCCTGGGGGGCGCCGTTGTCGGCATCGCCATCTCCTGCATGCACTATACCGGCATGGCCGCCCTGGTGCTGGGCGGCGAGATTGGCTGGAATACCGGCCTGATCGCCACCTCGGTGATCGCAGGCCTTGTGCTGGGCGGGCTGTCCTTCGTGGCGGCGATGAAGGGGCGCATGCTGACCGGCGCCGTGCTGCTGACCCTGGCCATTTGCGGCATGCATTTCACCGCCATGGCCGCCGCCGACATGTCCCGCTGCGTGGCGCTTGCCGGGCAGGGCGACTTCGACAGCGCCTGGCTTTCTGCCGGTGTGGCACTGATCTCCCTGCTGGTGCTGGGCGCCGCCCTGGGCAGCGTGATGCTGGACGAGGCCGATCGTCGCCGCACCCTGGCCGAAGAGCGGCGCCGACAGGCCGATGCCGAGCGCCTGAGCGAGGTCACCACGTTGCTCGAGCTGGCCACCACGCACATGGCCCAGGGGCTGAGCCTGTTCGACCAGGGGGGGTATCTGCAGTTCCACAATCAGCGCGCAGCCCAGCTGATCGGCTCCCTTGGCAACAGCGGCGCGAGCCTGCTGGGCCGTCACTTCCGTGATCTGTCGCTGGCCATCCAGGGTGGGTTGCGCGGCATTCCGCCCGCCGCGCGCCGCGAGGCAGAACAGCGGGTGGAAGGGCTGATTGCCGGCATCGAACGCGGCGAGATCACCGACTATCTGCGCACCATGGATGACGGCCGTATCGTCCGCTTCGTGCACAGCCCCATTGCCGGTGGCGGCTGGGTGACCACGCTTGACGACGTGACCGAAGAGCAGCGGTCGCAGGCGGCCATTGCCCATCTGGCCTATCACGACTCGCTGACCAATCTGCTCAATCGTGCCGCCTTCAACGAGCGCCTCGACCAGGCGCTGGCCCGAGCCAGCCAGAGCCAGGAAAGCTTTGCCGTCATCGCCATCGATCTCGATCGCTTCAAGGATATCAATGACAGCCACGGGCACATTGTCGGCGACCAGGTGCTCAAGGCGCTGGCAAGGCGGCTGGGTTCCGGGCTGAAGGAAGACGAGACCGTAGCCCGGCTGGGCGGCGACGAATTCGCCGCGCTCAAGATATTCAGCACCATGGACAGCCTGCGCGAATTTCTGGCGCGCATCGAAAAAGCCGTGTTCTCGCGCATCGAGACGGACGCCGGGACCCTCAACAGCGCCGCCAGCATTGGGGTGGCCATCTATCCCCATGACGGCGGCGACCGCTCACGGCTGCTCAACAATGCCGATCTCGCCATGTATCGCGCCAAGTCGGAGTTCGAGCATCGCGTCTGCTATTACGAGCGCGACATGGACGAATACGCCCGGCAGCGCCGCGCCATGGCCACCGATCTGTGGGACGCGATCGGCAACAATGCCCTGTTCCTGGTCTACCAGGTGCAGAAATCCGT
>CAXBKI010000079.1:0-8946 GCA_963975955.1 uncultured Devosia sp. | reverse complement strand
CTGGCCGCTTCCATGGGCATCATCAGCAGCTTCTGGTTGGGAGACTTGGCGATGGACTCGAGGGCCTTGATATAATTGTTGGCGACAAAATAGTTGATTGCCTGCACGCTGCCGTCAGCAATGGCCTGGCTCACCACCTGGGTCGCCTTGGCTTCCGCCTCGGCCGAACGCTCGCGCGCCTCCGCGTCACGGAATGCGGCTTCCTTGCGGCCTTCCGCCTCCAGCACCTGAGCCTGCTTGGCGCCTTCCGCCTGCAGGATCGCACTTTGCCGGCGACCCTCTGCCTCCAGAATGGCGGCGCGTTTCTCACGCTCGGCCTTCATCTGCCGTCCCATCGAATCCACCAGATCCTTGGGTGGATCGATGTCCTTGATCTCGATGCGGGTGATCTTCACGCCCCAGGGCGACACGGCGGCGTCGACCACATGCAGCAGGCGCTGGTTGATCTCGTCACGGTTGGACAGCAGTTCATCCAGATCCATCGACCCCATCACGGTACGGATATTGGTCATGGTCAGGTTGAGAATGGCGTTCTCCAGATTGGAGACTTCGTAGGCCGCTGCCGCGGCATCCAGGATCTGGTAGAAGGTGACGCCATTGGCGGTAATCGAAGCATTGTCGCGCGTGATCACCTCCTGATGGGGCACGTCGAGCACCTGCTCCATCACATTGATGCGCTTGCCGATGGCATCGATGAACGGGACGATGAGATTAAGGCCCGGCTTGAGCGTGCGGGTATATTTACCGAACCGCTCGATCGTGAAATTGAAGCCTTGCGGCACGGTCTTGGCGCCGGCGAACAGCACCAGCAAGGCCAGAATACCCAATACGATCAGCGTTATGCTGAAGCCATCCAACCCAAAGCTATCCATCGCCGATTCTCCCTTGCCGCATTTTGCCCGAACCTTATGGGCGTCTCCGGACAGGTGCAACGCCGTGCATGGCGGAACAAAGGCATATGCCGCGTCGTTATCGGGGAAAGTTCCTCAGCCCGGTGAGCCTTGCCATGCCAGCGTCCCGTCCTATCTGGAAAGGCCAGTTGCGCCTCTCCCTGGTTTCCATCGCGGTCGAACTTTATACCGCCACCAAATCCAGCGCCAAGCCCAGCTTCCGGCAGATCCACGAGCCAAGCGGCAAGCCCATCAACTACGAGAAGGTGGTGGCCGGGGTCGGTCCCGTCGACAAGGACGAGATCATGAAGGGCTTCGAGTATGAGAAGGGCGACTATGTCCTGCTCAGCGACGAGGAGATCGACGCCGTCAAGCTCGACACCCGCAAGACGCTCGAACTGACCCAGTTCGTGGGCGCCTGCGAGATCGACCCGATCTATTTCGACAAGCCCTATTTCGTTGTCCCGGCGGACGACTTGGCCGAAGACGCCTTCCGCGTGATCCGCGACGCCCTGCGCGCCAGCCAGAAGGTCGGGCTGGGTCAGTTGGCGCTGCGCGGCAAGGAATACCTTGTGGCCATCAAGCCGACCGGCACCGGGCTCCTGCTCGAAACGCTGCACTATGAAGAGGAAATCCGCAAATCCGACCCGTTTTTTGCGGGCATTCCGGCCAAGAAGGCCGATCCTGAACTGCTCGAGGTCGCCACCGCGCTCATCGAAAAAAAGACCGCCGCCTTCGATGCCGGCGTGTTCAAGGACCACTATCAGACCGCCCTGCGTGAACTGATCGCCCGCAAGCTGAAATCCAAGGGCAGGAAAATCTCCACCAAGGATGAGCCCGACCAGGCCAAACCGAGCGGCTCCAATGTTGTCGATCTGATGTCCGCCCTCAAATCCAGCCTCGAAGGCAGTTCGGGCGCCAAGAATGGCGGCAAGGCAAAAGCCACGGCCAAGAGCACGGCACGGAAGAAGGCGAGCTAGCCCATGGCCGGTAAAGCCGAGACGCTGCTCAAGGATTATCACGCCAAGCGCGACTTCACCAAAACGCAGGAGCCCTCCGGCGCGCAGGACGCTCCAGCCAGTGGCAACCGGTTCGTCGTGCAAAAGCACGATGCGACGCGCCTGCATTTCGACTTCCGCATCGAACTCGACGGGGTTCTCAAGAGCTGGGCCGTGACTAAGGGCCCCTCGGACAACCCCGCCGACAAGCGGCTGGCGGTGCGGGTGGAAGACCACCCTGTCGACTATGGCAGCTTTGAAGGCACCATACCCAAGGACGAATATGGCGGCGGCACGGTGATGCTGTGGGACCAGGGCACCTGGGAGCCGATAGGCGACCCGCATGCGGGGCTCGAGGGCGGCGATCTCAAGATGCGGCTACACGGCCAGCGCATGCAGGGCGAATGGGTGCTGGTGCACATGAAGGGTCGCGATACCAAACGCAAATCCGGCCCAGCGCGCGAGAACTGGCTGCTCATCAAGCACCGGGATGACTTTGCCAAAGACGCCGAGACCCTTGTGCCAAAATTCACCACCTCGGTCTCGACCGGCCGGGACATGGCCGGCATCGCCAAGGGGCTGAAGCCCAAAAAGCAGACCGCGACCAAGCCCGACGCTACCTGGCACTCCGACCCGGACAAGGCCGTCGACAACCCCATTTCCGGCAAGACCCAGCGCGCCAGCAAGGCGACACTGCCTGCTTTTCGCGAGCCACAACTGGCGACGCTGGTCAGCGAAGTCCCGGTCGGCAGCGACTGGGTCTTCGAGATGAAATATGATGGCTATCGCTGTCAGGCCGCCATCGCCGGTGATCAGGTGAGGCTCTTTACCCGCACCGGCAAGGACTGGACCGAGCAGTTCGCCGCCATCGTGCCGCCGCTCAGCCGCATCACCAAGGGCAGTGCCCTGATTGATGGCGAGCTCTGCGCCTTCGACGCCAAGGGCCGCACTGACTTTTCTACCCTCAAGGATCACCTCTCCAACGGCGGACCGCTCACTTTCTTCGCCTTTGACCTGCTCGAGCTCGATGGCAAGGACCTGACGGGCCTCAAGCTGACCGAGCGGAAAGCCAAACTCGAAAAACTGCTCGGCAAGATTGACGGATCCTCGCTGGTCCAGTTCTCCGCCCACGTCACCGGCAATGGGCAAAAAGTGTTCGATGCCATCACCCGCGAGGGTCACGAAGGCATCATCGCCAAACGGGCCGATGCGCCTTACAGCGGCGAGCGCAATCGCAGCTGGCTCAAGATCAAGGCGGCCCACCGCCAGGAATTCGTCATCGCCGGCTGGTCGCCCTCGGCCAAGAAAAAGAGCTTTGCCTCCCTGCTGCTCGGCACCTGGGACGGTGACAGGCTTATCTATCGCGGCCGCGTCGGCACCGGCTTTACCGTCGACCACGCCGATGCCCTGCAGGCCCAGCTCGATAGCCGCAGCCGCAACACCAGCCCCTTTGTCGAAGTGCCCAAACCCATCGAGCGCACCGCCCATTGGGTCAAGCCCGAACTGGTTGCCGAAATCGGCTATGCCGAATTCACCCCCGACGGCATCCTGCGCCATCCGTCCTTTCTTGGCCTGCGCGAGGACAAGCCGGCCAGGGACGTCACGCTGGAGCAACCGGCCGGGACGGAAAAGGCCGGCACGGCCGACGCAGGAGGCCTGAGCGAGCAGGCCGGCATCGCAGCCGCCCAGGCCGTCGGCATCAAGCTGACCAGTCCCGATCGGGTGATCTACCCTGGCCAGGGTGTGACCAAGGCCGGGCTTGTAGCCTATTATGCCGCCGTCGCCGAACGCATGCTGCCCTATCTGGCCAACCGCCCCCTCAGCCTGCTGCGCTGCCCTCAGGGGCGCACAAAATACTGCTTTTTTCAGAAGCACGACACTGGCGGCTTCCCCGACGGGTTGAAGTCGTTGGAAATCACGGAGAAGGACGGCAGCAAGGAGGACTATTTCTACCTCGATGACCTGGCCGGACTGATCGCCGGCACGCAGATGAACGTGCTTGAATGGCACATCTGGGGGGCGCGCACCGACGACGTCGAAAAGCCCGAGCGCATCATCTTTGACATCGACCCCGATGAGGGGTTGGGCTTCGCCGATGTGCGTGCCGCGGCAACCGACATCCGCGACACACTCGATGCGCTGGGGCTCAAAAGCTATCCGCTGGTCAGTGGTGGCAAGGGTGTCCATGTGATCGCGCCCCTGACACCCAAGGCGCAATGGCCCGAGGTCAAGGCCTTTTGCAAGGCCGTGGCACAGCGTCTGGCCGAAGCCGAGCCAGATCGCTTCGTCGCCACCATGAGCAAGGCCAAGCGCAAGGGCAAACTCTTCATCGACTATCTGCGCAATGAACGCGGCTCGACCGCCATTGCCCCCTGGTCCAGCCGCTCGCGCGAGGGCGCGCCGGCTGCCGTGCCGGTGACCTGGGAGGAGCTTGGGACGGTCAAGGCTGCCAATCAGTTCTCGCTCGCCCTTGCCGCAGAACGCGCCAGGGCGCCCGATCCCTGGACCGATTACTTCAAGGTCAATCAGTCCATCACCAAGGCCATGCTCAAGGCAGTCGGCGCCACGGGCCCTTAGGGCATCGGCACATTGACACGACGGTCGATCATCAGGGTGATGCTGATCACGACAAAAGCGAACACCACCATGCCCAGGGCCAGCACATGCGCCTGCCCCCATTGCAGCCGCTCGACATAGTCGTATAGCGCAATCGCGATCACCTTTGTCTGGCCCGGAATATTGCCGCCGATCATCAGCACCACGCCGAACTCGCCCACCGTGTGCGCAAACGTCATGACCGACCCGGTGATATAGGCGGGCCGCGCCAATGGCAGCGCCACGCGCCAGAACCTCTGCCAATTGCTGGCGCCCAGGCTGGAGGCTGCTTCGAGTGGTTCGACCCCGATGGCGGCAAAGCCGTTGCGCAGCGGCTGCACCATGAAGGGCAGTGAATAAAAGAACGAGCCGATGACCAGGCCGGTAAAGGAGAACGCCAGGGTTCGCCCACCCCATAAACCGGCAATCCAGCCGCCCGGCCCGTTCGGTCCCAGGGCGATCAGCAGATAGAACCCCAGCACCGTTGGCGGCAGCACGAGCGGCATGGCAACCAGCGCGCCCACCAGTTCCCGATAGCGGCTGGGGCTGCGCGCCAGCCACCAGGCAAGGGGCGTGCCCGCCAACAGCAGGATCAGCGTATTGATGGCAGCCAGGCTCAGCGTCAGGCTGATCGGCTGCCAGATATCGTCAACGCCCATCCATCCCGCCCGCTACTCGACCCGATATCCAGCCGCTTCTATCACGGCTATGGCGGGCTCGCTGCGCAGGAATGCCAGATAGGCCGTGGCAGCGGCATTGTCCTGGCCCGCGCTCAGCAGCACGCCGTCCTGACGGATCGGTTCATACATTTCCGGCGGCACCAGCCAGACGCTGGCCTTGCCGGCAACCTGGCTGGCAGCAACAAGGCCCAGTTCGGCATTGCCGCTATCGACGAACTGCAGCGTCTGGGAAATATTTCCGCCCGTCACCAGCCTGCCGGAAAGGGCTTCCGTCAGGCCCAGCGCCGCAATCGCCTGCATGGCGGCCCGGCCATAGGGCGCCGTTTCCGGGTCGGCGATGGCGATCTTGTCGAACGCCTTTGCCGCCAAGATGACCTGCCCATCACCCAGATCAAGCGTCGTGCTGTAAAGCGCCAGCGCACCGATGGCATAGGTGAACACGCTTCCCTCGATCCCCAGGCCTTCCGATACCGCACGCGCCGGACGCTCGTCATCGGCCGCCAGCAGCACCTCGAACGGCGCGCCCTGGGTGATCTGGGTGTAGAGCTGACCTGTGGCGCCAAAACTGTAGATCACGTCATGACCTGTCTCAGCCTTGAACAACGGCGCCAATTGCTCGGCAACGCCGGTGAAATTGGCCGCGACGGCGACATGAACCGTCTCCGCCTGCGCTGCCTCCGGCGTCGCCAAGCCAGCGGCCAGCGTCACCGCAATGCAGATCTTGCCCAGAACGGTTCTGACGCGCCCCGCGGCAGCCTTGGGCATGGCCAGTCTAGCCGCGCAGCTGGCTGGCTTCGCGCGCCAGCGCTTCGATACGGCTCCAGTCATTGGACGCCAGCGCATCGGCGGGCATGATCCAGGAGCCACCCACGCAGATCACATTGGGCAGGCCCAGATAGACCTTGGCCTTGGCGGCATCGATCCCCCCGGTGGGGCAGAAGGTGATGTCGGACAGCGGCGAGGCAAAGGCCTTGAGCACCGGCGCGCCGCCATTGGCTTCGGCCGGGAAGAACTTGAGGAAGCCATAGCCGCGCTCCGAGGCCGTCATGGCTTCGCTGGGCGTGGCAATGCCGGGCAGCAGGGGAATGCCGATATCGTCGGCAGCATCAAGAATGCGCGGGGAGATGCCCGGCGAGACCATGAAGCGGCAACCCGCATCGACCGACTGCTTCATGTGCAGCGCCGTACGCACCGTGCCCGACCCAACGATGGCACCGGTAACCTTGGCCATTTCTTCCATGACCTTGAGGGCGTTGGGCGTGAGCAGGGTGACCTCGAGAATGGGCAACCCTCCAGCCACCAGCGCCTCTGCCAAAGGCCGCGCCTGGCTGACATCATCAAGAATGATCACCGGCACAACGGGCGCCAGCGACAGGATGGAGCGAAGGGCAGCGGTATCTTGCGGCATGGATTGGCCTCTCAAAGCTGGAATGGGCAAAGGGTTAGGAGCTTGGCAAATTTCCTGCAACCCCGTTCATTGAAATGCGCTCGAATAATCCTTAGGTTCCCCCTCGATCTCGGGAGGGATTTTACATGGTGCAGACCATCAACGCTATTACGCCCCTCGACGAGGCCCGCGCCATTCTGGCCAGCCACTTCGATCTGAGCTTCTCCAAGGCAGTCGAGCGCGCCACCGCCAAGGTGTTCGACCGGGTTCGCGACAAAATTCCCGAGCTGGAATGGGCCTTCTATGCGCCGATAATTTTCCAGATCAACCGGCTCAAGGCAGAAAAGGACGCGGTGATCCTGGCCCACAATTACCAGACACCGCAGATCTATCACGGCGTGGCCGATATTGTCGGCGACAGCCTGCAATTGGCGATTGAAGCGACCAAAGTGCGTCAGCAGGTCATCGTGCAATGCGGCGTGCATTTCATGGCCGAGACGTCAAAGCTGCTCAATCCCGACAAGACCGTGCTCATCCCCGATAGCCGCGCCGGCTGCTCGCTGGCCGAATCCATCACCGTCGAGGACGTCATGGCGATGCGCCAGATGCACCCCGGCGTGCCGGTGGTGACCTATGTCAACACCTCCGCGGCCGTCAAAGCGGTGACCGACGTGTGCTGCACCTCCTCGAACGCGCTCGATATCGTCAACCGGGTCGATGGCGACACGGTCATCATGATCCCGGACCAGTACCTGGCCAAGAACACCGCCAAGAAGACATCCAAGAAGATCATCACCTGGGCAGGCGCCTGTGAAGTGCACGAAACCTTCACCGCCGAAGACATTTCCGAGTTGCGGCACGCCTATCCCACCGCCAAGATCATCGCCCACCCCGACAATGTCGCCAGCGAAACCACCGGCGTCGACTTCCTGCGCGGCTGCAACATCTGCCCGCACATGAAACGCATCAATCTCGAGAATGTGCTGTGGAGCCTGCACACCATGAGCGAGGAGGTCACCGTGCCCGCCGAGATCATTCCGGCGGCGCGCCAGGCCGTCGAACGCATGATCGAGATGAGCAGGAAGAGCGACTAGGGACCCAGAACGCTGCGGCGATGGAACGCCAGATGGGCCGGGCTGGGCCGGAACAGCGCTTCGGCAGGCACCAGCAATTGCCCATCGGGGTTCAGACGCACCAGCACCGCCTGGTCCAGCGCGTCCGGATTCGGCACAACGATGCGGTAATCGTCCTCGATCAGCACCTCGCCCCGTCGGAAGGCTCGCGCCGCATGTTCTTCAAGCGCAATGTAATTGTTGATCTGCAACGGTCCTCCCGCATCGCGCGGCCGGATCGCCTCCACCGCCAGGTGAGGATGCAACAGACCCGTCTCGGGCATGAACTGTTCGCCGGTCAGCGCGCATCGATAACCGTAGGCGCTCAGCACCAGCCGATAGATTGCCTCATAATCTTCCAGCGGCGCTGACGCCGCAAACCCGGCCTGACGTTCTTCGCCAAGACCCTCTTTGCCGTCTGAACCTACCATCGCCCCAGCTCCGGTCTTGCTCCGGGAAAGACCTTAGGGGCAAATGCGTATAATGAGAACTGCGGAACCGCCCCATGATCCTCGACAATACCCTCAATGCCGATGGCGCCCTGATTGTCGGAGCCGGTCTGGCCGGACTGTTCACCGCTCTCAAGCTGGCGCCCCGGCCGGTGACCGTCCTGTCGCCCAAGCCCCTGGGGACCGGAGCCAGTTCGGCCTGGGCCCAGGGTGGCGTCGCCGCAGCGGTAGGACTGGGCGACAGCAGCCATGCCCATGCACTCGACACCGAAATGGCCGGGGCCGGCATTGTCGATCACGGCATTGCCGAAAGCGTCACGGCCGAAGCCGCAGCCCGGATCGAGGATCTGGCACACTGGGGCACACCCTTTGATCGCGATGACTTTGGCAATTATGCCCTGGGCAAGGAAGCCGCCCATTCGGCCAACCGCATTGTCAAGGTCGAGGGCGACCGCGCCGGCTGGGCCATCATGCAGGCCATCATTGCCGAAGTCCGCCGCACCCCTTCCATCCGCGTGGTTGAAGGCATCACAGCCCTCAGCCTGGCACGGGACAATGGCCGCATTGTCGGTGTATTCTGCCGCAAGCTGGGGGACCGCTATTCCGAGCCCGTCTTCATTCGCGCCCGTGCCACCGTGCTGGCGGCGGGCGGCCTGGGTGGCCTCTATGCCGTCACGACCAATCCACCGGGTGTACGCGGCCATGCGATGGGCATGGCGGCCCGTGCCGGCGCGCTGATTGCCGACGCCGAATTCGTGCAGTTCCACCCCACCGCCATCGCCACCGGGGCCGATCCCGCGCCGCTGGCGACAGAGGCCCTGCGCGGCGAAGGCGC
>CAXBKI010000078.1:0-8948 GCA_963975955.1 uncultured Devosia sp. | reverse complement strand
GTGCCGCGAGGATTTCCAAGGGGCGCGTGGCGGCGATCCGGGCAAAGCGGGAGAGCCACAGGTGCAGCGGGCAGCACAGCAAAAGATTCAGGGCGGCGAACAGATAGTATACCTGGTGCCAGTCCAAGGTCCGGAGCAGCCATGTGGTGAGCGGCCAGAAGATGGTCGAGGCGAACCCGGCAATGAGCGTGAGGTGCGTGATGCTGCGCTGGGCCCGGCTGCCCGTCGTCTGCGCCAGGAAGGCAAATGCAGTCGCGTAGAGCACGAAGGCCGAAGCCAGCTCGACGAGGATCATGCCGGTCAGAAACGTCGCGGTGTTTCCCGCGAGGCCACAGATCGCCAGCGCGGCTGCCCCGCCCAGGGCGAGACGAGGCCTCCGGCCAGCAGGGCCAGCGAGATGCAGCCATAGATCCACTCCACCGGGACGCCGAGGCTGACTGCAATGCCCGGCGCCAGGATGCTGAAGCTGTAATAGAGGGTACCGTATCCGATGACCTGGGTAACCCCGAGCGCCCAGATTGCGCCGGCATTGGACTGGGTATGGGCCAAAAGCTTCCTAGATCGACTTGAGGTCGACCCGCTCCTCGAGTTTGGCGGCCGCTTCCTTGCGCTCGCTGTAGCGGGAGGGGAGGTAGCCGGACACGCCGCGGTTGATCAGCGTGAACTTCACCAGCTCTTCCATGACGTCCACGACCCTATCGTAATAGGATGACGGTTTCATGCGACCCGCCTCGTCGAATTCCTGGAAAGCCTTGGCGACCGAGGACTGGTTCGGGATGGTCACCATCCGCATCCAGCGCCCGAGAATGCGCATCTGGTTGACGGCGTTGAAGGACTGCGAGCCGCCCGAGACCTGCATGACCGCAAGGGTGCGCCCTTGGGTCGGACGGATGGCGCCGCCCGGGAGCGGAATCCAGTCGATCTGCGCCTTCAGCACCGCGGACATGGCGCCGTGTCGCTCGGGAGATGTCCACACCTGGCCTTCGGACCACAGCATGGCCTCGCGCAACTCCTGCACCTTCGGGTGGCTGTCCGGCGCATCGTTCGGCAGCGGCAAGCCATTGGCATGGAAGATGCGGATCTCGGCGCCGAAGGCTTCGAGCAGACGCTGTGCCTCGAAGGTCAGCAGCCGGCTATAGGAGCGTTCCCGCAGCGAGCCGTAAAGCATCAGGATGCGTGGCTTGTGCTGCAGGTTGGGTGGGGTGAGCCTGGAGATATCCGGAATCTCCAGCGCTGCCGGCACGATATTGCGCAGATCAGACAAGCCGCTTCCCTTCGGCGTCGATGATGACCTCGCCGTCCTCCTTCGTGAACGGTCCGATATCGGGGTTCTCCAGGATGTCGAGGACCACCTCGGACGGGCGGCACAGGCGGGTGCCGACCGGTGTTTCGACGAAAGGTCGGTTCAGCAGGATCGGATGGGCCTCGATGGCGTCGAGCAGGGCATCGTCGGACAAGCCAGGATCTGCCAGACCAAGCGCGTCATATGGGGTGTCCTTCTTGCGCAGGGCATCGCGCAGCTGCATGCCGGCGGCAGACACCAACTGCATGATGCGATCGCGGGTCGGCGGGGTCTTGAGGTATTCGATGACGATGGGCTCGACGCCCGATTGCCGGATCATCGCCAGCGTATTGCGGGAGGTGCCACATTCGGGGTTGTGGTAGATGGTGACTGTCATGTTCGGTCTTCCGGGTTGATGGGGAGGTCGCCCGAGGCCTGGCCGTGCAAGAGCCAGGACATCAGGGCCAGGGCGACCAGCGCGCCCAAGGTCTGGGCGATGACGAAGCCCGGCAGATCAAGCGGACGGATGCCGGAGAAAGTGTCGGTAAAGGCGCGGGCAATCGCCACGGCAGGGTTGGCGAATGAGGTCGACGCGGTGAACCAGTAGGCAGCGGTGATGTAGAGGCCAACCAGCACAGGCACGGCTTTGCGCTCGAAGCGGATGCCGGCCAGGATGACGGCGACCAGACCGAAGGCCGCGACGCCTTCCGAGAGCCACTGCGCTCCACCCGTGCGCACTGTCGCCGAGACTTGCAGCAGCGGCAGCGCGAACATGGCATGGGCGATAACGGCGCCGACCAGACCACCACTGACCTGCACCAGCGCATAAAGGCCGGCATCCCGGACGGGCAGTTCCCGCCGCAGCGCGAAAACCAGCGACACCACCGGATTGAAATGGGCGCCCGAGATCGGGCCGAGCATGCTGATCAGCACCACCAGGATGGCGCCGGTGGCGATGGTGTTCGCGAGCAGGGCCAGCGCCACATCGTCCGTTAGCGTCTCAGCCATGATGCCCGAGCCGACGACGGTGGCCACCAGCATGCCGGTGCCCAGAGCTTCGGCGACGAGGCGGCGGGAAAGATCAATCATCTATATCGCCCTGGTCATGAGTTCGGCACTGGCGCAGATCGTGGATGCCTGACGTGTGGCCAGGATTGAGGGAGGCGCTGCGGCGCGGGCGATCCGGGTGAACCCCAGATGCAGGAAAAATGCCGTCGCGCTCGTCGTCAGCAGGTAGACCCGTCGGCCTCCGGCATGCTCGATCTCCCGCAGCATGGTCTCGACGACAAGCCGGCCATGGCCTTGCCCCCGATCCACGGCGGATACGACCACCGATCGCAGCAACCCATCCTCGCCATAGAGCTCGAAGCCGCCGAACCCTATCGTCCGCCCGGCGCTCTCGACGCGGAAAAACCACCGGCCGGAATCCTCTAGGTCGTCGATGGGGAGGTCGGCGGCCAGCAGCGCGGCCACGAGATTTTCATCGCTAGACGCAATGCGAATCGCCGCGATCATCACGCCACGTTCGAGGATTTGGTGGTGGTGCCGTCCATGGCGCCGATCCCCTCGAGCCTTGAGTTCAAGGCCATGCGATCGATGCTGGAGAGCGGCAGGTTGATGAACGCGCCGATACGGTTGCGGAGGTAGCGCAGCGCGTCCTCAAAGGCGGCCCGCTGCTTGAATTCCGGGCCAACGACTGCCGCAGGATCCTCGATCCCCCAATGCGCCGTCATCGGCTGGCCCGGCCAGATAGGGCAGGCCTCGCCGGCGGCGTTGTCGCAGACGGTAAAAATGAAATCCATCCTGGGCGCACCTGGCAGGGCAAATTCGTCCCAAGCCTTTGAGCGCAGGCCGTCCGTGGGAATGCCGACCTTGGAAAGGGTTTCGAGCGTCATGGGGTGGACGGCTCCCTTGGGCGTCGAGCCGGCGGAATAGGCCTTGAAGCGCCCTTGGCCGACATGGTTGAGGACAGCCTCTCCCAAGATCGAGCGGGCGGAGTTTCCCGTGCAAAGGAACAGGACGTTGTAGACGCGGTCAGACATGGCTCGACTCCTTGGGTGAGCAACATGGGGTGAATTCGGCGACGAGTGGTTCGCACAATTCCGGGCGACCGCCGCAGCAGTCCTGCACCAGGAAGCTGGCAAGCTCCCGGACACGATTGACGACCGCGCGGTACACGATCGACCTGCTGTGGCGCTCGGACTCAATCAGGCCCGCCCGCGCCAGGATGCGGAGATGGGAGGACATTGTGTTCTGCGGCACCTCAAGGCGGCGGGCGATTTCGCCTGCAGGCAATCCTTCCGGCTCGAAGCTCATGAGCAGGCGGAAAGTGTCCAGCCTTGTCGACTGGGACAGCGCGGCAAAGACGTCGATGGCATTATTTGATTCCATATATCGAGTATTATGGATTTAAAGGACGCAGATCAAGCCCGTTTCATGCGTGCTGCGGCAAGCTGACAGGTTTCGCCGGGAGTTTTCGGGGTTCGCGAAGGCGCAGGCCAACGACCGGCTTGGTGGCATTTGCAGGCCCGGGACGCCTCAGCCCACGGCTAAGCCGTTCAAATCATTGCCCCCGCGGTATGGGGCACAACGATTGCAGAGGGTGGGCCCCGGCATCCGATGGGCCCAATAAACGGCGATTGAAAAGGTCAGTGCTATTGAGCTCGATCATTGCTCCCGCGGCAGACGCCCTGTCGCAGCTAGGATTTGGTCGGAGGCGGAGCAGCAACGAAATTCGAGAGTGGTTGTTGGTCGGCTGTAGCCAGAAAGGAAGCAAGGGCTGCATCGAGGGCATTCGGCAACCTGCAAGTCGTCACGATCGGACAGCGTTCACCCGCCATGCAACCGACCAGAGCAAAGTCGGGTTCTGTCGCACGCAGAACGTCGCCGAGCGATATCAACGCCGCAGGGCGAGCCAGGTTCAAGCCGCCGTTGCGACCGCGACTGGGCCTGATGAGGCCCGCCCCAGCAAGACGTTGAGACACCTTCATAAGGTGATTGCGCGAGATACCATAGGTTGTCGCTGCCTCGGCAATGGTGACGCGGCGGTCGGGGTTGCTCGCTATGTAAATCAGAAGTCTCAGGCCAAAATCGGTAAACTGGGTCAGGCGCATGGGAACCTCACTGGGGTTCGGCGGCCCCCGGGAGGGCCGCCGCAGAGGTCAGGGCTGAACAGGGGCGATGGCACCGTGCGGCTGTTCGGCATTGGGCAAATGGGTCAGAAGTTGCCCGTCGGCCGCAACAGGCCGCGACTGGTCCTGCGTGTAGTCATAGAAGACGCCATGCAACCCCCAGTACGAACCTGCAATGACTACGATCGCCGCAACCAATCCTGCTGGTACGCTGCCCAGTGCGGGAGCAAGGCCCGTAATCTTCAGGCCCGACGGTGTCGGGTCAGCCGCACTCAAGAACAGCGTGCCCATGATCAGGGCGTGGCCTACCAGGTCGATCCGGCCAAAGGGGTAGACGGCGGTGATGAAGATGATCAGCAGGGAAATGGCAGAAAGGCGACGGATGAGCGGGCTCCAGAGCAGGCCAAAGCCCATGGTGAATTCGGCAACGCCAGCCATCGGAATAAACGTGTCTCGTGGCATGCCGAAAGTCAGGAATGGACGCTCTTCGACCAGGGGGTAGAACCATTCCGCATAAGCGAACTTCTCAAGGCTCGACCACATCAAGGCAATGGCGACGCCCCAACGCAGAATGGCGAAGCGATGCTTGTACCACTTGCCCGCAGGGTCGGCCGCGAGGGCCAGATATCCGGCAACCCCCACGCCCAGAGCGAGGTAATCGAGCAGATGGAAGAAATCGTAGTCGCGCAACGCGATGACCCAGAGCCCGATAATGCCGGCAGCGGCCAGAGGCATGGTGCGACGCGAGAACACGAGCAGTGCGATCAGCAACTGGAGCCAGGACACCCATTCATTGGGGGTCTGCAGATCAGGTGTCAGATAGACCCCACCCACGGCAAAGATGGCGACGAAGAATGCCGCAACGATCGCGCGCATGAAATCGTCTGCGCGCGACCACAATGGGTTGCCCACATAGTCCAGTAAACCGCTTACCTGAGGACCAATCTTGCTCCGCTCAATGGCAACCGTGGCCGCAAAGAATGCGAGAACGAGCACAAGCCCGAGCCAGAACCAGCCATTGGCGAGAGTTTCGCCGACAGGCGCCGGGGCGGCGCCCACCACATAGGGGGCAAACCATTTTACGTGTGCATAGGCCGGCGCGACGGCCAGAAGGTTTGGCATGATGATACCAAGGGAAACGCCAAGGCCCAACTGCCAGCGTTTGCGCCCTTTGCATTCTTTCCGAGGTGTCACTTTGAACTCCATCAACGCCGCAATAGCGCGGCTTGATGTGTCAATAACATGCACAAAAAATGCCTCTTTGATCTGGATCAACCCGGATTGCCCGGGTTGGTGCAATCTGTCGTCAGGCGATCGGGAAGGAATTACGATGGATTTGGTGAAGTGGGGCGCCACCGGCGTTCTGGCTGTAGCGTTTGTTGGAGCGCTGTTGGTCCGCGAGCAACCGGCAAGCGAAGTGGCTGTCCTGCCGGCGCCAATAGCGTGCGGTGACAGTCATGTTGATCATGGCGGGGCGTCCATGCAGGATCACCTGGACATGATGGCTGCCAGTTCAAGCCCCGCACTTGCGGCGCTGATCCAGACCATGGAGCCAATGCACTCGGACATGATGCGGGGGTTGACGGCCCAGGAGTTTGACACGGCATTTGTCTGCTCCATGATCCCGCACCATCAGGGAGCCGTTGAGATGGCCAAAGTCGCCCAGGCGAACAGCACGGATCCCTGGGTGCTCATGTTTGCGCAGGAAATCATCACTGCTCAGCAGGTGGAGATCAGGGAAATGCACACCTGGCTAGCGCGTCATACAGAGTGATTTCTCAGTCGCGTATTGAAATTTCTGGCGTTTGAATAGGGGCCGAGCGTCGGCTGGCGAACCGTAGCCGTTATGGGACGCAACCATTGCAGAGGGTTGGCCACGGTGGGTGGCCGGTGCTGCAATTGAAGCACCACGGCGGTGGGATGCGGGCAGACGGCCTTTTCGGGAGCGAGCCACAATCGGTATCGTTAACGCCTGTCCTTCATTCCTAGGAGAAAGGATGAGGTATCTGTGCGCTTGCACAACCTGAATTTCGCCAATCCAAATTCCGCGAACAAACGCCGATGCCCTTCATGTGAGTTCAAGTCTTGTCTTTGGTGATAAGCACGGGTGTAGCCCAGCAATTCCTCGAACTGTTCATCAGTCCCTCCGCCGGCTTGTCCCCTGTCCATGAGGTTCGATAGACATTCATCAAGCGACAAATCGAGCCAAATTAGCGTTGTGACGCGTGCAAAGACCTGCGTGAGAACCGAACCATAGATGCCTTCCATGATCCAAGAGGGAGCATTGGCAGCATCGTCCACCAGCCGGTCACGCTCGCGCCGTGGACGCTCGCCCGCGAAATTTGGCAACCAGTGCAGGTCATCAAGGTGCACAGATGGGATGGAGAGCTCGACGGACAATTTCTCGGTCAGCCAGGTTTTGCCACTCCCGCCGTTGCCGATAACAAATACCCTGTCCATGACTGCCTCCTTCATTGGCTGGGAATTAGCTCTTCGGCTGCTTCCGAGCAATGTTGGTACCCTCGGAACGACCGAACTTGGCTCGACATCGAACAGAAGGTCCCACATTGCCTAGGTGACAGGCAGTTCTGGGGGAACCGCCTTCGCACCGTTCACCACGTAACCAGCGGTGAGCGGTGCAGCCAGGTGTCGGCGTTGACCTGATCGAGGACGAAGCCGGCGACATCGGCGCGGGAAATGCCGCCGCCGTGGAAGGTCGACAGATCCTCCAGGGCGCGCTCGGCGCCGCGGGCCGGCTTGTCGTTGAGTATCGAGGGGCGCACCAGGACCCAGTCGAGGCCGCTGTCGCGGATGATGGCTTCCTGCCGGTTCTTGTCGGCATAGACCTTGCGCAGGAGCAGCGGATAGATCAGGTGGTCGAAGGCGAAGCCGCCATGACCGAGGCTGTCACCGGCGCCGATGCCGGTGATGGCGACCAGCCGCGATACCTGCTCGGCCTTCATCGCATCGACCAGTGCCTGGGTGGCCGTGGACAGCAGCGTCACCTGCTTGAACGGACTGGCCGGCGTGCCCAGGGCACTTATCACGGCATCCTGGCTCTTCAGCGCCCGGCGCAGGGCGGTCCCGTCGCGGGCATCGCCGATGGCCAGCTTTGCCCCATATAGACCGGCACCCTTTTCGGCCGATCGCACCAGCGCCGTGACCTCGTGGCCTCTGGCTATGGCTTGCTCGACGATCAGCCTGCCGGTGCCGCCGCTGGCGCCAAGGACGAGGATCTTTTGGACGCGTGCAGATGTGCGCATGATGGTTCTCCAGGTGCGGGACGCCTTGGCAAGACGGTCCCGTCAATGTGGTGTGGAAGGGTCAGGCCGTCGGCGCTAGGCCGCGGCGGCGATTTCGCTGGCGAAGTCGGCATAGGTGCGCAGCGGGCGGCCGAGCAGCGCGGTGAGCCGCTCCACATCGCCGGCCTCGGGCAGCATGCCGTCGTTGAGGAAGCGTTCGCTCATCAGGCGCATGTCATAGGCCATCCAGCCAGGCATGAAGGCGCGCAGGTTCTGTTCGAACCCGGTGCTGTCATCGCCGCCATAGGCGATGGGACGACCGAGGATCTCCGCCCAGATGGCGGTCAC
Organism: uncultured Devosia sp.; assembly: GCA_963975955.1. GTDB lineage: Bacteria > Pseudomonadota > Alphaproteobacteria > Rhizobiales > Devosiaceae > Devosia. The sequence goes on along the minus strand of CAXBKI010000078.1, from coordinate 945 downwards.
ATCCGTGCCGGTCAGCGTTTGCGGGCCGACCAGGTTGATGGTTTGGACGGGCAGACTTTCTGTCGTATTCTCCCGACGGACCAGTTCGATGGCGGCGATTTCGCCGATATCGCGGGCATCGATCATGGCGAGGCCCTTGCCCCCGATCGGCATGGAATAGACGCCATGGCCAAGGATGACGTCCTTGATCATCAGGTCGTTGTTGATGAAATAGGCCGGGCGCAGAATGGTGGCCTCGAACCCCATCTGCTCGATCATGCGCTCGACCCCGAACTTGCCGGCAAAATGGGGCACGTTCACATAGAGATCGGCATGGATGACCGACAGGTAGACGACCTTATTGACGCCGGCGGCACGCGCGAGGTTGAGGGCCATCAGCGCCTGGGTGAATTCGTCGGGCGCCACAGCATTGAGCAGGAACAGGGTCGAAACGCCGTCGAAGGCCCGGCGCATACTGTCGACGTCGAGCAGGTCGCCCTGAACGACGGCGACCTCGTCGGCAAAACTTGCCTTGCTCGGGTCGCGGACAAAGGCCCGCACATCGGCGCCGCGCTGGACGAGCTGGTCGACGACGGGGCGGCCGACAGTGCCATTGGCACCGATTACGAGGATGGTCATTGGGATTACTCCGGGTGGGTTGAAAAGACACCCTGAATTTAGCGATCCACAAGAAGGCCAATAGCCGCTATATCTGAACTCTGCGTCTCACAGGTGAAACATATGGATCTTCTCGCTCTTGCCGATTTCAATCTGGTTGCGCGCCATGGCGGCTTCGGCAAGGCGGCACGCGCCGCCAACCGGCCGAAGGCAACGCTGTCGCGCCGGGTCAGTGAACTGGAAGCGAGCCTGCAGCTGCGCCTGTTCGAACGCGGTGGCCGGGCACTGAAACTGACCGAGGAGGGGCGGGCGCTCTATGAACGCACGGGCGCGCTGCTGACCGAGCTC
>CAXBKI010000077.1:0-9015 GCA_963975955.1 uncultured Devosia sp. | reverse complement strand
TTGCTCTGGGCGGCCGGGGTCGCATTGACCGCCTCGAGAATGGAATCGATGGTTTCTGCAGCGGCATTGCCGACGAGGTCGACGGCATTGTCCACCGGGGTCAGCGTCGGCGGGCGTGCGACCACCTCGGCGCTCTGCACGGGCGCGGCCGCGGCCTGCTGCACGGGCTGGCTCTCCACCCGCGGCGCCGGGGCCGATCGGGCGGCTACGGGCGCCGGACGCGGGACGACCTGGGCGGCCTGCCTTGCCGCAGGAACCCGGCCGCTGGCGTCGGCATGCAGAATCGCCTCGACCACTGCCGGGGTCAGCGCCCCGGTGGGCTCGAGGCCGTTGCGCTCTTCAAACGCCCGAATCGCATTGGCCGTCATGGGTCCGTAAAAACCGTCGACGGTGCCCTGGAAAAGGCCAAGCTCGGTCAGCTTCTTCTGCACGGCGAAGGCGTCGCGATTGCCCACGGGCGCTTCGGGGATCGTCGGGCTTGGAGCCGCAATCGCACCGGTCGTGCCGGTGCTGACCACCGGCGCGATATCGGCGGCGCGTTCGGCAGGCAGCGGCGGCAGTTCGGGGGCCGGCGCTGCAACGGGCACGGCGACCGGCGCGCTCACATTGCTCACATTGCTCGCAAAGAACGGCGCCGGATGGCGCGCGGTCTGAAAATAGAGGGCGTTGCTGCCCGCCAGTGCGGTCAGCGTGACGAGCGCCATCAGCCCGGTCGAAGCCAGTGGCGCGCGCATGTAGCGCGCCAGCGCCCAACGGCCGGCGCGAACCAGCGAGGTTGCAACAGCGCTGCCCGCCGCGAGGGGCAGGTGAGTGAAAGTGGTTGCTGTCATTGCGCTTTTCTTTTTTCGTCTTGCCATGGGCTATTGCGATCGGCGGCTGGTTCTCTGCGGAAAGGGGTGATGGTGGCAGTCTCTTCGGACTTTATTGCCGGACCGTTTATGGGAAGCAAGACAGTGACAGTTGTCCCCGACCCGATTTCAGACATGGCGCGCAAGGTGCCTTCATGCAAGTCAACCAGCCCCTTGACGATCGACAATCCCAGCCCGGTGCCCTCATAGGGGCGGTCGTGGCCGGTATGGGCCTGGAAGAAGGCCTCGCCGATCCGCATGAGCGATTCAGGCGCCATGCCGACCCCCTGATCGACAACCGACAGGTTCAGACTCTGCCCCTGCCGTTTCATGGACACGCTGACAGTGCTGCCGGGATGGCTGAACTTGACCGCGTTGGACAACAGATTCAACAGGATCTGCCGGCAGGCGCGCTCGTCGGCATTCACGATCGGCAGATTGTCCTCAATCTTGCTGACCAGACGCACATTGCGCTCCTGGGCCAGGGCCTCGACCATCCCGAAGCATGGCTCGACGATCTGGTGCAGGTCGAACGGCTCGTTCTGCAGTTCGAACTTGCCGGCCTCGAGCCGGGACATGTCGAGCAACATGCGCACGACCTCGAGCAGATGCATGCCGCTCTGGTGGATCAGGCCCGCATACTCCGTGTGTGTCGGCGAGAGTTCGCCGCCAATGCCGCTGCTCATCATTTCGGAGAAGCCGACAATGGCGTTCAGCGGCGTGCGCAGTTCATGGCCCATGGTGGCCAGGAAGCGCGACTTGGCGCTGGAGGCTTCTTCGGCGCTGCGGCGCGCTTCCAGCATAGCAGCTTCATTGTCCTTGCGCTCGGTGATATCGCGGAACAGCGCGACCACTTCGTGGCGCGATCCGGGAGCCGCCGGGTCAAGCACGGGCGAGAGGTTGATCTCGACCCAGACGAAGCGCGGAATATCGGTGGCCGCGCGCGGATCGTCCTGCCGCATGCGCACTTCAATGCTGCGGCACTCGCCGCCCTGGCTGGCATCGGCAAAGGCGGTCAGATATGTCGGCCGATCCATGACATGCAGGCGTTCCCCCAGCCCGTTGCCGGTCAGTTCATAGCGACGGCAGCCAAACAGGGCCTCCGAGGAGCGCGATGCCAGCAATATTTCGCCATCGCCGGAAAAGCGGATCACCGCATCCTGCACATGCTCTATCAGGTGCCGATAGGCGGTCACCTGCGCCTTGTCATAAACCTCGAAGGCACCGTTGATGCGGTCCGCGGAGTGGATCACCACGCCAACGCTGACAGCAAAGGTGATGGCGGCCGAAATGGTCAGTATGCCGGGCGCGACCAGCGCCGCCGGCATGCTCAACACGGCGGCAAGGATAGCGAGCGCGATGGTGCCGACCAGCATAACCCAGCTGCGATGGCGCAGCGCGCGGCGGCCCAGCAAGGCCGCCAGTACCGGTCCCATCAGGGCAACGGCCATGCCGATATCGCCCAGTTGCCTGTCAGCCAGCGTCAACAGCAGGCCCAGCCCCATCAGCGTATAGACCTGTCCGGCCGCAGCATGTTCATAAAGCTGGCGCTGGTGCAGCGACAGGGTGACCATGCCACTGGCCAGCGCGACGGCGCACAGGGCAAAAGGCAGCACGGTGCCGATCACCATCGCGTAGATCGCCAGCGGCATCAGCAATGCACTGGCGGCAATCACAATGCGGGAATTGTTGGCGAGCGTCTTGCGACGCAGTACCTCCGGCCGATGGCCGGAGCCGGCGATGGCCAGGGACATCTCTTTGCTTGCGCCGAAAGAGAAGAGGCTACGCATCTACACAATACTCACTATCACGACGCCTGCGGTGCTGGTGCCGGGGCACCCCCGGGTCCGGCGTTGCCGCCCGACCCGGCCCGAATGAACTTCGGTTCCTGTTATCGCCACACTGGCGGGCAAGAGCTAAGGCGACCTTAAATCTGGGGCCGCCAACAGCTTGGCGTCCGCCCGAGGAGCCCCTTTCTAGGGTTAGCGTAAACAAGGTGTTGCAGATGCTGCCAAAGCCGTCGGCATTTGCTTCAAATTTTACCGAATAGTCCCAGCACGGCTTAATCGGCTCGGCATAGCGTGAGGACTGCAGGCCCATTACAGGTCCCGCACGAATCATGGATCAGCCAATGTTTCTCGTCATCCGTTCCGCTTTCTGGCTTACCGTCGCCTTCATGGTGATCCGCCCCGGCGTTGATCTGCCCGACGCCCAGGCATTGGCAAGCCAGACGCTGGCAGCCGGTTCACAGGTGGTGAGCAAGCAGATCGACAGCATCGAATGCGCTGATCTCGGCTGCGTCGGCGGCAAGACGGTCATTGCCGCCGCGTTGCGCACCTCTATCCCGCCGGTCGGCCTTCCCATGCATGCGATGCCGACCAAAGATTCGGCCCCCATTCCCCGGCCCCGGCCGAACTGGGCGGGCTAGCGGCGCCAACCAGGCGCCACACAGCGACCCCAGGGCTCGCGTCGTTTCCCCAAGCGACGCACTCCAGCGACCCTGGCTCCTGCCCCAAGCACGCTGCCCCGTGCTTGGGGTTTTTTCTTGCCGGCAACGGCGCAAGCATTGGTTGCGGGCATGGCGCAGGCACCCTAAATAGACGGCATGACCGAACCAGCAGCCTTCCAGGATATTGCCGAAAACCTCACCTTTCTCGATGACTGGGAGGATCGCTATCGCTACCTGATCGAATTGGGCCAGGCATTGCCCAAGCTGGAGGAGAGCGAGAAGTCAGATGCCAACCGGGTACATGGCTGTGTCTCGCAGGTGTGGCTGTCGGCCGACACCAGCCAGCACGATGGGCAGAACATCTTGAGCTATCGTGGCGAGAGCGATGCCATGATCGTGCAGGGCCTGGTTGCGGTGCTGCTGGCGCTCTATTCGGGTAGGCCCGCCGGTGAAATTGCCGATACCGATGCCATAGCGATCTTTGACAAGCTGGGGCTGCGCGAGCATCTGACCGCACAACGCTCCAATGGCCTGGTGGCCATGGTCAACCGGATCCGGGCAGAGGGCCAGGCCCTGCGATAGACGTTATTGCGCCGCCGGCGCGGGCATTGGCACGGAACGCCGGCTGGCGAACAAGGCACTGACGCGGCGCAGCAGCGGTCGTTCGACATGCTGGTAGAGTATCCAGCCGCCCGCCGTGCCGCCGATGATGGCGATGACGGCCACCAGATAATCTGACGCCAGATTGGCCGGATTGAGCACCTTGAAGGCAAGGTCGCACAGGATGGCCACCACGTAGATGTGCGACAGATAGACCGAATAGGACGCGTCGCCGATGTGTTCGAGCAGGCCGATGCGCGGCAGGGCCGGCTCCAGCCACACCCCCAGCAGCACCACGGCCGATGCAAAGACGACAAAACCGGCAAAGGCGCCGCCCGCCTCGATCAATGCACTGTCCCAGGCAAATCCTTCCGCCAGAGCGGCCAACCCGACCACGGCGACAGCGCACACCACATAGGGCGGCAGCTTGGCGAGCTTGCCGCGCACGGTGGCCAGTCCCAGCCAGGCGCCGGCGCAGAAGGCCAGGGGCATGAAGCTGGTATAAAACTGCGGAATGGCCGCCTGCGGCTGAAAGATGAGCCCAAGGACCAGCAGGCTGACAAAGGCGATGGTCAGCCAGACGACGCGCGCCCCCATGCCCATAAAGGCCAGCAGGGCGAAGCAGACGTAAAAGAAAATCTCGTAGTTCAGCGTCCAGCCCAGCTTGTAGAGCGGGTGAATGCCGCCGCTGGCGGCATTGTGGAACGGAACGAAAAGCAGCGAGAGCACCAGTTGGGTGCCGTCGTAGACGGTGGTCTTGAACAGTTGCGGGGCCAGCAGTGCCAGGCCGGACGCCAGCAGGGTGGCAAGCCAGTACATGGGCACCACCCGAATGAAGCGGCGGCGCAGAAAGCCGGTGGCGGAGAAGCGTCCCTCCCCCGTCACGGCAACCATGATGAACCCCGAGATCACAAAAAACAGGATCACGCCAAGCCAGCCGAGCCGTCCGAAATCACGGTTGTGCTCGACGATGGGATAAAGCAGGGCATGCGATGCCAGGACAAGCATCGCCGCAAAGCCGCGCAGATACTGGATGGTGAGAACCTTGTGCTGCATCCGCCTTATTTATCACGCCCGCATTGTGAACAATCATTACCGATCATGACGTAGTTAAGGATCGGCGATAATGGGCAGGCGCTCACCCCGCCAAACCCGACCGGTTGTGCCGTCGGCGCCGGTGGCGATTGGCTGCAATCCCATGGCGTCGGCCAGCTGGGTCAGTCCGATGCGCAGCACCAGCTTGGCGCTGCGGCGCGGCCAGCGGCGCTCGGTCTCGACCATCTGCAACCCCTTGCCCAGGCCACACACGTCAAACATTACGCCCCAGCAGTCAGCTGGCAGGATTTCGGCCAGCCGGTTGAGGCGCTGGCGCGCAGAACTGGCGCAATCTGCCAGATCGTCAACGCCGGGACCTGAGCGGCGGCGCTCGCCAGTCCGCGCCCGGTCATAGGACATGGTCAGTCGCGGGCTGAGCTGGGCCTGCCGGATCAGGCGCTCCAGCCGGCTGGCTGCCAGCAGATGATGCGGCGATAAGAAGGGCTGGCCATCGCTGTCGCGACTGGTCGCCAGCCGGGTGATGACATTGTCTTCAATGGGCATTGCCGAACTCCCCGGCACACTGGGCTTCAAGCCGGTGCTCGAGCGCGGTGACTTCCGCATCAAACGCCGGATCGTCGCGCATGTCCTCGATAACGGCGCAGGCGTGCGAGACAGTTGTGCGATCGCGGCCAAAGGCGTCGCCAATTTCGGTCAGGCTGCGACCCAGCACGACATGGGACAGATACATGGCCAATTGGCGCGCCCGCGCCGTGTCGATTCGACAGCGGGAGCGATGAATGAGGAGGCGGACGGGCACGCGCTTCTCCTGCGCAATCAGCGCAATGGCATCGCCACACCCCCCCTGCCCTGCGGGCCGGACGCCCGAATGCCGGGAAAAATCGAGCGGATCAAAAAGCTGATACATGAACAGGCCTCGTCAACAAGTAGGATAATATTCCTACATCTTGGCGCCTGGCAAGCATGGCGGGGATAAGTGGGATAAGCGATGCGCGCGGGGCGCAAAGAAAAAGGGCCGCCCGTCCGGGCGACCCTTGTGCAATATCAGCGTGCGGTTGCAAGCCGAATCGAAAACGACCGGCAACCGTTGACGACGTCTCATGACGTCGCCCGTGCCCCAGTCTGCTAGGCGGCCTTGCGGCCCAGGCCGTTGTCCTTGGCCAATTTGGAGCGGGTTGCCGAGTAGCTCGGGGCAACCATCGGATAATCGGCCGGCAGACCCCACTTCTCGCGGTATTCTTCCGGCGAGAGGTTGTAGTGGGTGCGCAGATGGCGCTTCAACGACTTGAACTTCTTGCCGTCTTCCAGACAGATGATGTAATCGGCCGCAACGGACTTGCGGATCGGCACGGCTGGCTTGAGCTCTTCGACCGGAAGGGGCGCTTCATTTGTCGAGAGCGTGCGCAGCGCGCCATGAACGTCAGCGATCAGCTTGGGCAGGTCGCTTGGGCTCAAAGCATTGTGGCTCACATAGGCAGAAACGATTTCGCTGCTGAGCTCGATCAAGTCTTGCTCATATCCAGCCGTTGCGCCGGCGGTGTCATTCATATTTCAACCTTCCAAATTTTTATTGGGTGGCGACCTCTCGACCGTCTCCGTTCCAGACCATTATGACTGTTTACTGGCAACTGCAACCCGATTTACGGTTCTGAGCGTGTAACTAATTGTCACTTCCCAGAAGAAGAAGCACCAGAAGAAGAATTTTGGCCACTTTGAGAAGTTAGCTCATCAATGACCATATTCACTGCAATGTGATCTTTGCCGCGATGATTGACGCGCGCCAGCAGGTGCGCAGAAACCGGGGTGGTCAACAGCAGGAAGCCAGTGCCCAGTATGGCACGAAGTGCCACGGCGCCGTCTAGACTGGTGAGCGCCACAGCCAGCAGAATCATCCCGCCGCCCACCGCACCGGCCTTGGAAGCGGCATGCATGCGGGTATAGAGGTCGGGCAGGCGCAGCACACCGACAGCGCCCAGCAGGGCAAAGCCGGCACCCACCAGCAGGAAGACACAGCCCAGATAGGTAGCCAGGTCGGCGATCATTGCCCGATCTCCTCTTTGGACAGCCGTGACAACATGTAGCGGGCGAAGGCGACCGTCGCCAGGAAGCCGAGCAGGCCCAGGCTGATGGCGATATCGAGATAAAGCGTCAGCCCGGTCCGGATGGCGATGGCGCCGACAAAACCCATGGCCAGCACGGTCAGCAGATCGAGCGCCAGGACCCGGTCGGCCAGGGTAGGTCCGATAACCACGCGTATCACCGCAATGGCCATGGCAATCAGCAGCATGATCAGGGCGATCATGGTGCAGATCGAAACGACATCGAGTGCGCTCATGCATATACCTCCCGGATCTTGGCTTCAAAGCCGGTGGCAATCTCGGCGATCAGGGTCTCGCGATCGACAAGATGCAGCGCATGCACATAGAGCACGCTGCGGTCTTCCGAGACGTCCACGCTCAGCGTGCCCGGCGTCAGTGTCACCATATTGGCCAGCAAGGTGATTTCGGCGTCGGATTTGACCGTCAGCGGAAAGGCGATGATGCCAGGCCGCAGCACCGACTTGATGTCGGGCGTCACGACGATGATGGCGACGCGCACCGCGCTCACCAGCAGTTCCCACAGGAACAGCAGGATCAGCGACACGATGCGCCTGAATCGGCGCAGCACATTGGGCGAGGCGACCGAACGGCGCAGCAGCAAGGCAGTCAGTGCCCCGATCCCACCGCCGAGCAGCAGATTGGGAGCGCTGAAATTGCCGGTGATGGCGGCCCAGACCAGGGCCAGACTGACGACGATCAGAGCCAGATTCATGGGGCAATCTCCGCAAGACCAAAGGCATTGCTGTAGCGGGTCGGATCAGCCATGTCGCCGGCCCCGATATGGGCCACTTCGATCATCGGATTGGGCCACAGCCCGGCGGCAATGATCAGCGTAGCAAGCAGGCCCGTGGCCAGCCAGTGCAAGCGAGTTGGATGCTGGGTGGGCGGCGAAACCGGCGTGACATCGGCTCGCCAGAAAATGTGGGCCCACAGACGCGACCCGGCAATCAGCGTCAGCACGGCATTGATCAGCAGCGCCACCACCAGCACGCTGCCGTTCCAGTTGGCCTCCGCGAGACCGGCCTGGATCAATTGCAGCTTGGGCCAGAAGCCCAGCATGGGCGGCACACCGGCAGCGCCCAGGATCAGAACCAGGAAGACAATGGAGAGTGGCGCGCTCGAGGCATAGAGCCCGCCCATGCGCCGGCTGTCGGTTTCGCCGGTCTGGCGTTCGATCAGCCCGGCGACCAGATACAGCCCGGTCATGGTCAGCATGGCATGGAAGATGTAGAGCCCTGCTCCGCTGATGCCGGTCAGGGACGGCATGGCGATGCCCGCCAGCACCGCACCAATGCCCCCCATGACCACAAAACCCATGGCGCGACGCAGATTGGTCTCGGCAATGGCGCCAAGCGGCGAGAGCACCAGCGTGGCCACGGCCACCAGCAACAGCACCGGCTCGAGCACTTCCCGCGTCGCGGGCAGCAGCACCACCAGCGTGCGCAGCAGGGCGTAAATGCCCACCTTGGTCAGCAGGCCAGCCATCAGCGCCGACACTGCCGCCGGTGGCGCGTGATAGGAGGCCGGCAGCCAGGCATTGACCGGGAAACCCGCCGCCTTCATGCCGAAGGCCAGCAGCATCAGCGCCGCGACGCCCACCATGGCCGCGGGGTTGGCCATCGGGGCAACCCGCAGGATATCGGCCATGTTGAGGGTACCGAGCAGGCCGTAGAGCAGCCCCAGCGAGAGCAGGAAGATGGTGGTGGCCAGAAAGTTCAGAAAGCCATATTTGACGGCGCCATCGAGCTGGATGGGCCGACCGCCGATCACCAGCAGGCCGAATGAGGAGATCAGCATCACCTCGAACCAGACATAGAGGTTGAACAGATCGCCGGTCAGAAACGAGCCGGTGACGCCACCCAGCAGCAGCAGCACGAGGGCAAAGAAGCCGTCGCCTGCGGTGTTGGCGGGCCGGTCGGCATGGGCATAGAGCAGCACGATCAGCGTCACAACGGCAGCGGCC
>CAXBKI010000076.1:0-9019 GCA_963975955.1 uncultured Devosia sp. | reverse complement strand
GCGGCCATGGACATGAAGCTGGCATCAAACCGCAGCTTCACATTGCCTGTGTCGCCCAGCACGGTGCCGTCTGGCAGTTCGATGCCGATCGCATCGGGCGAAGCCGCGCCGCTGCCCAGCAGGCCCTTGTCGAACAGGAAGCTGCGCACGCGGTCCATCGTGGTGCCCAGGTCCGGCGATGTGGTGAAGGCCACCGCATCGGCCGGCGTGGCAAACAGCCTGGTGGCGGCCAGTTGTGCTTCAAAACCGGCCTGGTCGGTGCCGGAGGCTACGCCCATGGCCTGGCGGGCCGCGGCGCCCTCAGGCGTGTCGGCGGTCATCACGGCCATGGTGTCATACCAGATGCCGGCCAGCGCCTTGCCGAAGTCCGGGTTTTCCTCAAGCACTTCGGTATTGGCCACCATCATGTCGATGATTTCGCCGGGGATCTGGCTGCTGTCAAAGACGCTGCTGGCGTCGGGCAGGGTCAGGATCTCGGAAACCATCGGGTTCCAGGTCACCATGGCCGTGACGTCGGCAGTCTGGAAGGCGCCCACCATGTCGGGGTCGGCGGTATTGACGACATTGACGTCGCGCTCGCTCATGTCGACGCTTTCCAGTGCCCGCGCCAGCAGGTAGTGCGACACCGAGAATTCCACCAGGTTGACCGCTTGCCCCTTGATGGCGGCCAGGTCCGACTGACCCTTGAGGATCACCGCGTCATTGCCGTTGGAGAAGTCGCCGATGATCACGGCCGTGGTGTCCACGCCGCCGGCGGCGGGGATCGAGAGCCCGTCCATATTGGTCAGCGTCACCGCGTCATAGGCGCCGACGGTATATTGGTTCATCGACTCCACATAGTCGTTGAACTGGGTGACCTCGATGCTGATGCCGTATTTGTCGGCCCATTTCTGCACGATGCCGCTATCGGCCGCGTAGCCCCATGGCATCCATCCCACATAGATGGACCAGGCGACCTTGAAGTCGGTCTTGGCCAGAGCCAGCGATGACGTTGCCGCAGCAAGCGCTGCCGACAAGGTAAGGACCGTGGCGATTTTGGTTGCGATCTTCATCTCAGTTCCCCTTTGCGTGTCTCACGAAAAGGGATTGGCAGAAACCATCGCGCCAATCCCTTGGCTGTCGAGGTCTCCCGGGCTTTTGTCCCGCCGTGTATCCTGCCGGATGTCTCCCGGCTGGTGAAAGCTCTCGGACCAGACGCGTCACCGACGCCGGAACCCTAGCTTCATACTCACCCCATCAGAAGCAAACCCTGTGCCAGTTCGAAAGTGCATGAATATCAAGGGCTTGCAGATTCCGCGCCCAGATCCGCATGGCCAAATAGTGAGCGAAACGCCAGTCGGTGACTAATTAATGAGCAAATCGGGCACGCGCCAAAACACCCTATCCTGCGCCGGGTTTCGCTGAATTAGCGGGAATTTTGGGCCCGACGCGCCGTCTGGCTGCTCCGAGCCGCCGCCACAACGCCCTCTGCCAACCATTCGACTTCTTCATTGTATGCAATACCGATTCATATGCACAATTTATATGCATGTAGACAAGTTTAGCGCAAATATCAGGCGCCCTTTGGCCGGGCCCTTCGTCGTGCCTTTGTTTAACCTGTTGTTAATACGCGGTTTTCGCCGGGGCCAATGCGGCTCTGGTTTTGGCATGTGCCTTGCATTGTATTCCGTGGCGCTGCCCGCAGGGGGCACGTTCTGGGGTGCAGGGAGTTCGTCATGTCGTTTGAAACACTATCCCGTCGTTCGGTGCTCAAGGCCGGCGCTGCCGGTCTGGCCGCGGCTGCGCTGCCCATGGGCCTGGCCCGGGCGCAATCGCCGATCGTGCTGGGTGCCGTCTATGTCGGCCCGCGCGATGATTACGGCTGGAACCAGGCCCACGCCGTAGCCATGGAAATTCTCAAATCCGTCCCCGGCGTCACCGTTATCGAGGAAGAAAACGTCCCAGAGACCGATGCGGTCAGCCAGTCCATGGAATCCATGATCAATCTGGACGGGGCCAATCTGATCCTGGCCACCTCGTTCGGCTATTACAGCCCCTTCGTGGTGGAGATGGCCAAGAAATATCCGGACGTGCAGTTCCGCCACGCCGCGCCGCTCTGGAAAGAGGGCGATCCCGCCAATGCCGGCTCCTATTTCTGCTATCTCAACCAGGCCCATTACGTCGACGGCGTCGCCGCTGGCGCCTCCAGCCCGACCGGCAAGCTCGGCTTCGTCGCGGCCAAGCCGATCCCCTCGGTGCTCTCCAACATCAATTCCTTCCTGCTCGGCGCCAAAAAGACCAATCCGGACGCCACCGTGCAGGTGATCTTCACCGGCGAATGGTCGATGCCGGTGCGCGAGGCCGAGGCGACCAACGCGCTGATCGACGCCGGCTGCGATGTCATCACCTGCCATGTCGACGGCCCCAAGGTCGTGGTCGAGACGGCCGAGGGTCGCGGCGTCAAGACCTGCGGCCACAATGCCAGCCAGGCGCCGCTGGCGCCCAACGGCTTCATCACCGGCGCCGAATACAAGTGGAGCACCATCTATTCGATGTATGCCGAACTGCTGGCCAAGGGCGAGCCGCTGCCCAATTTCGTGGCCGGCGGCTACCACAACGACATGCTGCAGAACACGCCCTATGGCGCCGGCGCCACGCCCGAAGCCATCGCCGCTGCCGACGCCGCGATCGCCGCGCTCAAGAACCAGGAACCCATCTATGTCGGCCCTCTCAAGGACAATATGGGCAATGTCGTCATCGAAGGCAGCATGGACAATTACGATCCCGTGCTCGACGGCATGAACTACCTGCTCGAGGGCGTCGTCGGCTCGATAACCTGATGTTGCCACAGACGCCGGGCCACCCTTCTCCCCTTGAGGGGGAGAGGGATGATCACCGAGAGTTCCGTGAGGTGCAGATGACCGTCGCCAGTTCGCCGATTGAAATAGCCCCCCGCACCCCCGATGTGCGGGCACTCAAGCTCGCGGAATCCTTTTTCATCCCCGTTGCGGCATTGCTCGTCTCCGCCCTGGTGTTCGCGCTGTTCCTGCTGGCCATCGGCCAGTCGCCGGTCGATTTCTTCGCCCTGGTCTGGATCGGCGGCTTCGGCAGCAGTTTTTCCATCCAGAACACGCTGCAACGCGCCGCGCCGCTGATCCTGACCGGGCTGGCCTTTGCCGTGCCGGCACGGATCGGGCTGACCATCATCGGCGGGGAAGGGGCCCTGGTGCTCGGCGGTTTTGCCGCGGCAGCGATAGCGATACCGCTGGTGTCGGGCGCGGTTCCACCCGCCATCACCCTGCCCATCATGGCCATCACCGCCATGCTGGCCGGCGGCTGCTGGATCGGCCTGGCCGGCTGGCTGCGCCACTATCGCGGCGTCAACGAAACCATCTCCTCGCTGCTGCTGAGCTATATCGCCATTGCCATCATGAACTTTTTCGTCGAGGGCGCGCTGCGCGATCCGGCCTCGGCCAACAAGCCGTCCACCATGCCCATCGGCGACGCCTACCGCGTCGGGCCCATGCCCTTTACCGATGTGCATTGGGGGCTGGGCGCCGGCGTGCTGCTGGCCATTGTGCTCTACATCCTGATGAGCCGCACCACTTTCGGCTTTGCCGCCCGCATGACCGGCGGCAATCCGCGCGCCGCCCTGGCCCAGGGCCTGCCGGTTGGCTTTCTGGTGGTGACCTGCTGCGCCATCGCCGGCGCCTGCGCCGGTCTTGCCGGGTTCTTCGAAGTCGCCGCCATCCACGGCCAGGCCAACGCCTCGCTGGTGGCCGGCTATGGCTTTACCGGCATTCTGGTGGCCTTCCTCGCGCGGCACAATCCGCTGGCGGTGGTGCCGGTGGCCATCCTGTTCGGCGCCATCGCCGCGGCGGGCGGCCTGGTGCAGCGCCGCATGGGCATGCCCGACGCCACCGTGCTGGTGCTGCAGGGCATCATCTTTGTGGTGCTGCTGACCAGCGAGACCCTTTATGGCCGCATCAAACTCTTCCAGCCGGGCACGGGAGCCGATCGCACATGATGGAAAGCGCCTTGGTTACCGTCCTGATCGCCATGCTGGGCGGGGCGATCCGGGTCTCGACGCCCTTCATGTTCGTCGGCCTGGGCGAGTGCCTGACCGAAAAGTCCGGCCGCATCAATCTGGGGCTCGAGGGCAATCTGGTGCTCGGCGCCATGACCGCCTATGCCGTCTCCTACCTCTCGGGCAATGCCTGGCTCGGGGTCCTGGCAGCGGGCGGTTCGGGCCTGCTGCTGGGGGCGCTGCATGGCTATATCTGCAAGCTGCCCCGGGTGAACGACATCGCCGTCGGCATCGCCATCATGAGTTTTGGCACGGGGCTGGCCTTCTTTTTCGGCAAGCCCTTCATCCAGCCCACCGCGCCGCGCCTCGATGCCATCCATCTGGGAGACTGGACCGGCAATCCGTCCCTGGCCCAGGCGCTGCAGGTCAATCCGCTGTTCTTTGTCGGCATCATCCTGGCGCTGGCCATGAGCTGGGCCTTCGCCAATACCCGCTGGGGCCTGATCATCCGCATGACCGGCGACAGCGCCGCCTCCGCCCGCGCCATGGGCGTCTCGGTCGATCTGGTGCGGTTCCTCACCACCTCGGCAGGCGGCTTCATGGCCGGTGTCGGCGGCGCCTTTCTTTCCCTCTACTATCCCGGCTCCTGGAACCAGGGGCTGAGCTCGGGGCAGGGCCTGATGGCGGTGGCGCTGGTGATCTTTGCCCGCTGGGATCCGATCCGCTGCATCTGGGCGGCGCTGCTGTTTGGGGCCGCGGGAGCGATAGGCCCGTCGCTGCAGTCGATCGGCATTTCCCAGGGCTACTACTTCTTCAACGCCGCCCCCTACATCCTGACGCTTTTCATCATGATCGCCTCGGCCCGCAGCAAGGGCGCTGCGCGGGAAGTGCCCGGCGAACTTTCGATCACCAAATAGGAGCTGACCATGTCTGGACTGGGCGGATTGAACAAATCGGAGAACGGCGTCGTCATCGGCCTGGTGCAGCTCAAGCTGCCGCTGATCAGGACGCCGATGGACGTCGCCATCCAGACCGCCCGCATCGTCGAGCTGGTCGGCAAGGCGCGACGCAATCTCTCCACCATGGACCTGGTGGTGTTCCCCGAATACGCCCTGCATGGCCTCTCAATGGATACCAATCCGGCGATCCTGTGCACGCTGGATGGTCCCGAGGTCGCCGCCTTCAAGAAGGCCTGTCGCGACAACGCCATCTGGGGATGTTTTTCCATCATGGAGGCCAATCCGGGCGGCAATCCCTATAATTCGGGCCTGATCATCGACGATCAGGGCGAGCTCAAGCTCTATTATCGCAAGCTGCACCCCTGGGTGCCGGTCGAACCCTGGGAGCCCGGCGATCTGGGCATTCCGGTGATTGATGGTCCCAAGGGCTGCAAGCTCAGCCTCATTATCTGCCATGATGGCATGTTCCCCGAAATGGCGCGCGAGGTCGCCTATAAGGGCGCCGAAATCATGCTGCGCACCGCCGGCTATACCGCTCCGATCCGCCAGGCCTGGCGCTTCACCAACCAGGCCAACGCATTCTGCAATCTGATGGTCACCGCCAATGTCTGCATGTGCGGCAGCGACGGCACGTTCGACTCCATGGGCGAGGGCATGATCGTCAATTTCGATGGCACCATCATCGCCGAGGGCGCCACCGGCCGGGCTGACGAGATCATCACCGCCGAGGTGCGCCCCGATCTGGTGCGCGAGGCCCGCGCCAACTGGGGCGTCGAAAACAATATCTACCAGCTCGGCCATCGCGGCTTCACCGCCGTCGAGGGCGGCGCGCAGGACGCGCCCTATTCCTACATGCACGACCTGGTCAACGGCCGCTATCGCCTGCCCTGGGAAGACAGCGTCAGGGTGACCGACGGCACGTCCTCGGGCTTTGATCGCCCGCACCGCCGCTTCGGCGACAAGCTGCCGGAGGCCGCCGAATGAGCCTGGATGATGAACGCATCAACGACGCCATGGTCCCCGGCGGTACGACGCTGGCCGCCGATCCCTACCCATGGCCGTTCGACGGTGACTGGGGCCCGCACAACACCGCCCTGGTGGTCATCGACATGCAGGTCGATTTCTGCGCCCCCGGCGGCTATGTCGATACCATGGGCTATGACATCAGCCTGACCCGCGCCCCCATCGGCCCGATCCAGTCGGTGCTGGCCGGCATGCGCGCCCGAAACTACCCGATCATCCACACCCGCGAGGGCCACAAGCCGGACCTCTCCGACCTGCCGCCCAACAAGCGCTGGCGCAGTCAGCGTATCGGCGCCGGCATTGGCGATCAGGGCCCGGCCGGCCGCATTCTGGTGCGCGGCGAGCCAGGCTGGGAGATCATCCCCGAGCTGCAGCCCATGCCGGGCGAGGCCATCATCGACAAGCCCGGCAAGGGCACTTTCATCGCCACCGATTTCGAGCTGGTGCTGAGGCTGAAGAATATCCGTAACCTGGTGTTTACCGGTGTCACCACCGATGTCTGCGTCCACACCACCATGCGCGACGCCAATGACCGCGGCTATGAGTGCCTGCTGCTCGAGGACTGCTGCGCCGCCACCAAGCTGGAGAACCATCTGGCGGCCATCGATATGATCAAGATGCAGGGTGGCGTCTTCGGCGCAGTGATCGACAGCCCCAGCTTTCTGGCGGGACTGCCATGATGCGCGAAGCCCGCGTACACCGGCTGGCCACCAGCGGCCCGGATGATGTGTCCGGCCTGCTCGCTGCCATTGCCGATGGTCGTATCGATCCGCACGGTATCGTGGCCATTCTGGGCAAGACCGAGGGCAATGGCTGCGTCAACGATTTCACCCGCGCCTTCGCCGTCTCGGCCCTCAAGGCAGCACTGGCAGGACATCTCGCCCCCGCAGAGGTCGACCGCATCGCCTATGTCATGTCTGGTGGCACCGAGGGCGCGCTGTCGCCCCATATTCTGGTGCTGGAGCGGACCCGGAGCGACGGTGTCGGGCCGGCACTGGCCATTGGCAGCGCCCTGACCCCCGCGCTGCCGCCGCAGGCTCTGGGGCGAATGGCGCAGGTCCGCCAGGTTGCAGACGGGGTCCGCGCCGCCATGGCCGATGCCGGCATCACCGACCCCGCCGATGTGCATTTCGTGCAGATCAAATGCCCGCTGCTGACGGCGGCCCGCATTGGCGCTGTCGAGGCCGAGGGCGACACGGTGGCCACCCGCGACACGCTCAAATCGATGGGCCTGTCCCGCGGCGCATCTGCCCTGGGGGTCGCGGTGGCGCTGGGCGAAATTGCCGGTGCCGACATCGGCGATGCCGCCATCGGGCGCGACACCACGCTGTGGTCGTCGCGCGCCAGCACCTCGGCCGGGGTGGAACTGGACAATCACGAGATTGTCGTTCTGGGCATGAGCGACCAGTGGGGCGGCCCGCTGCGCGTTGACCACGCCGTGATGGCCGATGCCATCGACACCGCGCCGGTGCGCGCCGCGCTGGGCAGGCTTGGTCTTTCGGATGATGTCCGGGCAGATGGGCGCCTGGTCGCCCTGCTGGCCAAGGCCGAGCCGGGCAGCACGGGCCGCTTGCGCGGCAAGCGCCATACCATGCTCGACGACAGCGATATTTCGGCGACCCGCCACGCCCGTGCCTTTGTCGGCGGGGTCCTGGCCGGTCTTGTCGGCACATCGGAAATTTTCGTCTCGGGCGGCGCCGAGCATCAGGGTCCCGATGGTGGCGGGCCGGTCGCGCTGATCGCTGAACGCGCAACAGGGACAAGAGCATGAACCAGTCCGCACCCATTCTCGCCGCCGGCCGCGCCCCCTCGCTGCAGGCCATCGGCATGACCAAGATTTTCGGGCCCCTGGTGGCGCTCGACGATGTCACCATCGATGTGCCGGCCGGCTCGTTTCATGCGCTGCTGGGCGAGAACGGCGCGGGCAAGTCGACGCTGGTCAAATCCATCATGGGCTTTTACGCGCCAGACAAGGGCAGGGTGCTGCTCGATGGCCAGGAGGTCGCCATTCGCTCGCCGCGCGATGCCCGGGCCCATGGCATCGGCATGGTCTATCAGCACTTTACCCTGGTGCCTTGCCTGACGGCAGCGGAGAACCTCGTCATTTCGCGCGCTGACGCTCCCGCCATTATCGACTGGGCCAAAGAGAAGAAGCATCTGGCAGCCTTCATGGAGCAGATGCCGTTCCGGGTGCCGCTCGACGCGCAGGTCTCTTCGCTCTCGGCCGGCGAGAAACAGAAGCTGGAAATCCTCAAGCTGCTCTATCTCGACCAGCGCTTCATGATCCTGGACGAGCCGACCTCCGTGCTGACCCCGGGCGAGGCCGACGAAATGCTCGGCCTGCTCGGTGACATGGCCGCGCGCAAGGAGATCACTGTGCTGATGATTTCCCACAAGTTCCGAGAGGTCAAAGCCTTCTGCGACGGCTTTACCGTGCTGCGGCGCGGCAGGTTCACCGGCGCGGGCGATGCCCAGTCGGCCAGTGTCGCCGAAATGAGCCAGATGATGATCGGCGATACCGAGCTGCGCGAGCGCGCCACCCGCCGCGAGCACAATGAGCGCCGCGAGGTGCTCGAACTGGCGGGCCTGTTCGCAACCGACATCGAGGGCAATGACGTGGTTTCGGCCGTCAATCTCAAGGTGCATGCCGGCGAGATCGTCGGCATTGCCGGGGTGTCGGGCAATGGCCAGAGCGCGCTGGTCGAAGCCCTGGCCGGGCAACGCGCGCTCAGCGATGGCCAGATCCGCATTCACGGGCAGATCTTTACGCCCATCCGCGCCGCCTTCGACAGGTTCAAGGTCTTCGGCCTGCCCGAGGAGCCGCTCAAGAACGCCACCGTGCCGCGCATGAGCGTGGCGGAAAACCTGGCCTTCCGGGCGTTTGACAAGCCGCCTGTGGCCAGCCTCGGCTGGTGGATGTCGCCCGGGCCGATGCGCAAGCGCGCCGATGAGCTCATTGCCCAGTATAACATCAAGACCACCTCGACCGACGCCCCGATCGAAACCCTCTCGGGCGGCAATGTGCAGCGTG
>CAXBKI010000075.1:0-9035 GCA_963975955.1 uncultured Devosia sp. | reverse complement strand
AAGAGTGGATTTCCGACAAGACGCGCTTCATCTGGGACGGCCTCAAGAGCCAGCGCCTGGATCGCCCCTATGTTCGCAAGGGCGGCAAGTTGCAGCCGGCGAGCTGGGACGAGGCGTTTGCGACGGTCGCCGCGCGCATCAAGAAGGCTGGCAGCAAGGTTGGCGCCATCGCCGGCGATCTGGCCGCTGTCGAGGAAATGTACGCTCTCAAGTCACTGATGACCTCGATTGGTTCGGGCATGACCGATGTCCGCCCGGCAATGTCGGGTATCGATCCCTCGATGCCGCGCTCGGCCTATGTCTTCAACCCCACCATTGCCGGGATTGAACAGGCCGATGCCATCGTCATCATTGGCGCCAATCCTCGCCATGAGGCTGCGCTGATCAACGCGCGCATTCGCAAGACCTGGCGTGCCAAGGGGCTGCCGATTGCCGTGATCGGCGAGCGGGCCGACCTGACCTATGAATATGACTATCTCGGCGAAGGCTTTGAAACTCTGGCTGAACTGGCCGCAGGCAAGGGGCCATTTGCCGAAGTTCTGGCAAAGGCCGAACGCCCGCTGATTATTGTCGGGGAGGGGGCGGTATCGCATGCCAAACTCGGCAAGCAGGTTGGTCGTGATACGATCGCACTCGCAGCGAAGCTGGCCACTGCAGGGACTTCCGTCGCCGAGGGCTGGAATGGCTTCGCGCTGCTGCACAATGCAGCCAGCCGCGTTGGCGGTCTGGATATTGGCTTTGTGCCGCATGATGGCGGGGTCTGCTCCGCAGACCAGATCGCGCTTGCCGGCAAGGGCGAACTGGACGTGCTGTTTCTGCTCGGCGCCGATGAATACGACATGTCGGCCATGGGCAAGGCTTTCGTCGTGTATGTTGGCACGCACGGGGACGCTGCTGCGCACCGTGCCGATGTCATCTTTCCCGCCGCGACCTACACCGAGAAATCGGGTACCTATGTCAATACCGAGGGACGCGTGCAGGTTACCAACCGTGCCGTGTTCCCACCAGGTGATGCCAAGGAAGACTGGGCGATCATCCGGGCGCTTTCGGGCGCTATTGGTAAACCGCTGCCGTTTAATTCGCTGACTCAGCTGCGTGCGGCCATCTATGGCGATTTCCCGCATCTGGCGCGGATTGACCAGATTGCCCCCGGCAGTGCGGCCGATATCGCCAAGCTGGGCAAGGCGGCGATCAAGAGCAAGTCGGCACCGTTCGGGTCGGCCGTTCCTGAGTTTTATCTGAGTAATCCGATCGCTCGCGCTTCGGCGGTCATGGGTGAATGCGCAGCTACAGCAGCCGGTCTCCGGCAGGCCGCGGAGTAGGGAGCACAATGGACTTTATTCTCGCTGCCCTCGATTATCTGCTCGGCATCCCGGTCCTTGGCTGGGGTGTGCAGGTTGGGTTTATCTATAAGGCGCTGCTGCTGCTGGTGTCGCTTCTGGTGTTCACCGCGTTCATTCTGCTGGCCGACCGCAAGATCTGGGCGGCAGTACAGTTGCGCCGCGGTCCCAATGTGGTGGGGCCGTTCGGCCTGCTGCAGAGCTTTGCCGATCTCATCAAGTTTGCGCTCAAGGAGCCGGTCATTCCCGGCGGCGCCGACAAGATTTTGTTCCTGCTGGCGCCGGTGCTGACCGCGACGTTGGCGCTGACCGGATGGGTTGTGGTCCCTCTGGGGCCAGGTCTGGCGATTGCAGACATCAATCTGGGTATCTTGTATCTGTTGGCGATCTCTTCGCTTGGGGTCTATGGCGTCATCATTGGCGGCTGGGCGTCGAACTCCAAATACCCTTTCCTGGGTTCGCTGCGTGCTGCCGCGCAGATGGTTTCCTACGAAGTTTCGATCGGCCTGGTGATCATCACCGTGCTGCTGTGCGTGGGTTCGCTCAATCTGAGCGATATCGTGATTGCGCAGCAGGAGATGGGGCTGGCCCACATGATCGGCCTGCCGCAGCTGGCCTTCCTCAACTGGTTCTGGCTGCCGCTGTTCCCGATGTTCGTGATTTTCTACATCTCGGCATTGGCGGAGACGAACCGCCCGCCGTTCGATCTGGCCGAGGGTGAGTCCGAGCTGGTGGCCGGCTTCATGACCGAGTACTCGGCTACGCCTTATATGCTGTTCATGTTGGGCGAGTACATTTCGATCCTGTTGATGTGCGCCATGACCACCGTGTTGTTTCTGGGCGGATGGGCGTCGCCGATCGATCTGCCACCATTCACCTGGATCCCTGGTGTGGTGTGGTTCGTGATCAAGCTGAGCCTGGTGTTCTTCATGTTCGCCATGGCCAAGGCGATCGTGCCGCGCTACCGCTACGATCAGCTGATGCGGATTGGCTGGAAGCTGTTCCTCCCACTGTCGCTCGGCATGGTCATTATTGTTGCTTTTGTGCTGCAGCTTACGGGCTGGGGCTGGCATGGAGGGATGGCCTGATGCGCGCCACCCAGTTCGTCAATACGCTGCTGCTCACCGAATTGGTGAAGGCCTTTGGCCTGACGATGCGGTATTTCTTCTCACCCAAGCCGACGATCAACTACCCGTTCGAGAAGGGCCACGTCAGTCCGCGGTTCAGGGGTGAGCATGCCTTGCGTCGCTATCCCAATGGCGAAGAGCGCTGCATTGCCTGCAAGCTGTGTGAAGCAATTTGCCCGGCGCAGGCCATTACTATCGAGGCTGGGCCGCGCCAGAATGACGGCACGCGTCGCACAGTGCGTTACGATATCGATATGGTGAAGTGCATCTATTGTGGCTTTTGCCAGGAAGCCTGCCCGGTCGATGCGATCGTGGAAGGGCCAAATTTCGAATTTGCGACTGAAACGCGCGAAGAGCTGTATTTCTCCAAGGAGAAGCTGATCGCAAACGGCGATCGCTGGGAGCGTGAGATCGCTGCCAACCTGTCCGCCGACGCACCGTATCGCTGAGAGGGAAGAGTATGACGCTTCCATTATTCTTCTTCTACCTGTTTGCGGCCATTGCTGTGGCGTCTGCGTTCATGGTGATTTCTGCCAAGAACCCGGTTCACGCCGTGCTGTTCCTGATCCTGACTTTTTTCAACGCGTCCGGCCTGTTCATGCTGGCTGGGGCCGAGTTTCTCGCGCTCATCCTGATCGTGGTTTATGTCGGCGCCGTGGCCGTGCTGTTCCTGTTTGTCGTGATGATGCTGGACGTCGACTTTGCCTCACTGCGACAAGGTTTCCTGCAATATGCACCGATCGGTGTGGTTGTGGGCGTCGTCCTGCTGCTCGAGTTGCTGATGGTCGCGGGCAGCTTTGTGGTGTCGCCCGAGGTGACCAGCGGGGCCGTGCTTCCCATGGGCGGCGTCGATAACATCCGGGCTATCGGGCAGGTGCTGTATACCCGCTACGTATTCCTGTTCCTGGGCGCGGCTTCGGTGCTGCTGGTGGCCATGATTGGCGCTATCGTCCTGACGTTGCGGCACAAGAGCAATGTGAAGCGGCAGGATCCGGTCAAGCAGGTGGGACGTCGTCCTTCCGAAACGCTTGAAGTCGTCAAAGTCAAAAGCGGTCAAGGGCTGTAGGAGGCAAATATGGGCTTGGGTATCGGGCTCGGTCACTACCTGACCGTTGGAGCCATTCTTTTCACGCTGGGCGTGTTCGGCATTTTCATCAACCGCAAGAACATCATCGTCATTCTGATGTCGGTGGAGCTTATCTTGCTGGCGGTAAACCTGAATTTCGTGGCGTTCAGCGCGCAGCTCAATGACCTGCAGGGTCAGATATTTGCGCTACTGATCCTGACAGTGGCGGCTGCTGAGGCCGCCATCGGGCTGGCCATTCTGGTCATTTTCTATCGCAACCGTGGTTCCATCGCGGTTGAAGACGTCAACATGATGAAGGGCTAAGAACCACCGCTATGATCCAAGCGATTGTTTTCCTGCCCCTTATCGGCGCACTTATTGCCGGTCTTCTGGGGCGTACCATTGGCCACCGCACGAGTGAGTTTATCACTTCCGGTCTGCTGATTGTTGCTGCGCTGCTGAGCTGGGCCGTGTTCCTGCCCGTCGCCTTTGGCGGCGGACTGATGGGCGCCGAAGTCGCCGGTGATGCCGCTGTCGTCAAGGTCGAGCTGATGCGCTGGATCCAGGTCGGTGACATGGACATCCACTGGACACTGCGCGTCGACACGCTGACCGCCATCATGCTGGTCGTGGTGAACACGGTGTCCGCGCTGGTTCACGTCTATTCGATTGGCTACATGGCGGACGACCCGCATCGCAGCCGGTTCTTTGCGTATCTGTCACTGTTCACCTTCGCCATGCTGATGCTGGTGACGGCGGATAACTTCGTGCAGATGTTCTTTGGCTGGGAAGGTGTTGGCCTGGCGTCTTACCTGCTGATCGGCTTCTGGTATACGAAGCCCTCCGCTACGGCTGCGGCAATGAAGGCTTTCGTGGTCAATCGTGTTGGCGACTTCGGCTTTGCGCTGGGCATTTTCGGCGCGTTCATGGTGCTGGGGCATATCGATTTTGATGGCGCGTTCCAGGCTGCCGAAGGTTTTGCCACTACCGGCTTGCCGATCATGAATTTCCTGGGCTGGCAGCTCGACGCCATGACGGTGGTTTGCCTGCTGCTGTTCATGGGTGCCATGGGCAAGTCGGCGCAGTTCCTGTTGCACACCTGGTTGCCAGACGCCATGGAAGGCCCGACCCCCGTTTCGGCGCTGATCCATGCGGCCACGATGGTGACTGCAGGCGTATTCATGGTGGCGCGTCTGTCGCCGCTGTTCGAGACGTCGCCGACGGCGATGACCTTCGTGCTGGTCATCGGGGCCATCACCGCGTTCTTTGCTGCGACGGTTGGCCTGGTGCAGAACGATATCAAGCGGGTGATCGCCTATTCGACCTGCTCGCAGCTGGGCTACATGTTTGTGGCGCTCGGGGCAGGGGCCTATTCGGCGGGTGTGTTCCACCTCTTCACCCATGCCTTCTTCAAGGCGTTGCTGTTCCTGGGCGCTGGCGCGGTGATCCACGCCATGCATCATGAGCAGGACATGCGCCATATGGGCGGCTTGCGGAAAAAGATCCCGATTACCTACGCAATGATGCTGATCGGTACGCTTGCGCTGACAGGTGTCGGCATTCCGGGTAGCGAATGGCTTGGTTTTGCGGGCTTTTTCTCCAAAGATTCGATCATCGAGGCGGCTTATGCCGTTGGGGGAAATACGGGCATGTTTGCCTTCTGGATGCTCGTGATTGCGGCCCTGTTCACGAGCTTTTACTCGTGGCGCCTGATCCACCTGACTTTCCATGGCGCGCCGCGCGAGCCGGTTCATGCTCATGATGATCACGCGGCCCATGATGATCATGCACACCACGACCATGGTTCGGCCTATGACCACGCCCATGAAGCGCCCAACGTGATGTTGATCCCGCTTTACGTGCTTGGTGCGGGTGCTGTCCTGTCCGGGGCGGTGTTCTATTCGATGTTCTTCCACGATGTGGCCCATATCCATGAGATCATCGAGGCGGCCCATCACGTGCCCGTCTGGGTGAAGTGGAGCGCGACAGTGGCCATGGTGCTGGGTTTTGTGGCTGCGTATGTCATGTACATTCGCCGTCCGGAGATGCCGGCGCGGCTGGCGGCCACAAATCCGGGATTGTACAAGTTCCTGCTCAACAAGTGGTACTTCGACGAGTTGTACGATGTGATCTTCGTCAGGCCGGCACTTTGGATCGGACGCGCCTTCTGGAAGGGCTTCGATGACTGGCTGATCGACGACAAGATCACCGAGGGCCTTGGCCGCCGGGTGCAGAACGTGACCGGTTGGGTCACCAAGCTCCAGACCGGCTATCTCTACCATTACGCATTCGCCATGCTGATCGGCATCGCGGCACTGCTGACCTGGGCCATTGTGGCCGGGGGACTGATCTGATGAATTTTTCCAACACCATTCTTACAGTCCTCACCTGGTTGCCGCTTGTCGGGGCTGCGGTGCTCCTGTTCATGCCCAGGACAGCGCTCGAGGCCATCCGCTGGATGACCTTTGCGGTAACGGCCATTGTGCTCGTATTGTCACTGATGATGTGGTCGGCCTTCGATCCGTCCAATGCCGGCTTCCAGTTCGTGGTGAACTACGCCTGGATTGGCGACACCATTGGTTATCGTGTCGGCGTGGACGGCATTTCGGTGCTGTTTGTGGTGCTCACGGCGCTGTTGATGCCGTTTGCCATCCTGTCCAGCTGGACGGTGGAGAGCCGCGTCAAGGAATACATGATTGTGTTCCTGATCCTCGAAACTCTCATGATCGGCGTGTTTACGACGCTCGATCTGGCGATGTTCTACGTGTTCTTTGAGGGAACGCTGCTGCCGATGTTCCTGATCATCGGCGTCTGGGGCGGCAGCGACCGCATCAAGGCCAGCTACAAGTTCTTCTTCTACACCTTCACCGGCTCGGTGCTCATGCTGCTGGCCATCATGGCAATGTATTGGGATGGTGGCACGACGGATATTGCCAAGCTGCTGACACATGATTTCCCCAAGTCGTGGCAGCCCTGGCTGTGGTGGGCGTTCTTTGCATCGCTGGCCGTCAAGATGCCAATGTGGCCATTCCATCGCTGGTTGCCCGAAGCTCACGTGCAGGCTCCCACTGCCGGCTCAGTCATCCTGGCGGCCATTCTGCTCAAGCTTGGCGGCTATGGTTTCCTGCGCTTCAGCCTGCCGATGTTCCCCGACGCCTCGGCGCATTTCGCCAATGTCATCTTCTTCCTATCGGTGGCTGCAATCATTGTTACCTCGCTGGTTGCCCTGGTGCAGACTGACATGAAGAAGCTGATTGCTTATTCGTCGGTTGCCCACATGGGCTTTGTGACCATGGGCATCTTTGCGGGCAATGCGCTGGGTATCCAGGGCGCCATGTTCCAGATGATCTCGCATGGCATTGTGTCAGGTGCGTTGTTCCTGTGTGTCGGCGTGATTTATGACCGCATGCACACCCGTGACATCGCGGCATTTGGCGGCCTAGTTTCGCGCATGCCGCGCTATGCATTCGCCTTCATGGTGTTCACCATGGCCAATGTCGGCCTGCCGGGCACCTCGGGATTTGTGGGTGAGTTCCTCACCATGATGGGTGTGTTCCAGGTCAATACCTGGGTGGCGTTTGGTGCTGCCTTCGGCGTGATCTTCTCAGCGTGCTACGCGCTTTGGCTTTATCGTCGGGTGATTTTCGGCGCTCTGACCAAGGACAGCCTCAAGGCGATTCTTGACCTGGACCTGCGCGAAAAGGTCATGCTGTACCCTTTGCTGGTGTTGACAATCATCTTTGGTTTTTATCCGGCGCCGATCCTGGACACGACAGCTGCGGCCGTCGACAACCTGGTTTCGCACTACGCCGTCTCGGTTGGGCTTGACCCCGCCTTGTCGCTGGCCGACGCGCAGGCGCCACTTGTTTATGCCGAACCGGCTGCTGGCGCGGAAGCGCCCGCTGCCGAGCCTGCTGCTCACTAGGAGAGTCCCGTGAACTCAGACGTTATCGATTTCGCGAGCCTGGCTCCCGCTTATCCGGAAATGCTGTTGGCGATTGGTGCCGTGGTGCTGTTGCTGGTCGGCGCAGGGATCAACAAGGAGCGGTCGCTGCTTGTGTCCTACGGCGCCGTGTTGCTGCTGCTGGTCGCTGGTGGGCTGGTGATGTTTGCACCTGCAGAAGGCGTGCTGTTCAATGGTCTTTTCATCGCTGACAGCTTTGCCCGCTACATGAAGGTGCTCGTGCTGGGAGGCTCGGCATTCTCGCTGTTGCTGGCTCTGCCGCGCGCTGAAGAAAACGGCACGCACAAGTTCGAGTATGCCATCCTTGTGCTGCTGGCGACGCTGGGCATGATGATGATGGTTTCGGCCAATGATCTGATGAGCCTTTATGTCGGCCTCGAGTTGCAGTCCCTGTCGCTCTATGTGCTGGCTGCGATCAAACGTGACGACAGCAGGGCAACCGAGGCGGGGTTGAAGTACTTCGTTCTTGGCGCGCTTTCGTCGGGCATGCTGCTCTATGGCGCGTCGCTGGTGTATGGTTTTACCGGCCATACCAACCTGCAGGAGATCGTGCTGGCCATTGCGGATGAAGGTCGATCGATCGGCCTGATCTTCGGTCTGGTGTTCCTGCTGGCGGGCGTGGCCTTCAAGATCTCCGCCGTGCCGTTCCACATGTGGACGCCCGACGTATACGAAGGTGCGCCAACTCCGGTGACGGCGTTGTTCGCCACGGCGCCGAAGGTGGCGGCTATGGCACTGATGGTGCGGTTGTCGATCGATACGTTCCAGGGTATCACGCATGACTGGCAGCAGATCGTCATTTTCCTCTCTATCGCCTCGATGCTGCTGGCGTCGTTTGCCGGCATTGGCCAGAGGTCGGTCAAGCGCCTGATCGCCTATTCATCGATCGGTCACGTGGGCTTTGCTTTGGTCGGCTTGTCGTCGGGCACTCAGGTTGGCGTTGAAGGCGTGGCCATCTACATGGCGATCTACGTCATCATGACGGTCGGCCTTTTCGCCTGCGTGCTGTCCTTGCGGACCAATGGAGGCTATGTCGAGAACATCGCCGATATGGCCGGAGTGGCGCAGAAGCGCCCATTTGTAGCTGCGATAATGGCGATCACCATGTTCTCGCTGATCGGCATGCCGCCGCTGGCCGGGTTCTTCGCCAAGTGGCATGCTTTCCTCGCCGCTATCGATGCGCAGCTCTATGTGCTGGCAGTCATCGGGGTCCTGGCCTCCGCTGTCAGCGCCTTCTATTACTTGCGCATCATCAAAGTGATGTATTTTGACGAGCCGACCCGTGAGTTTGAGGCGGTACCCGCCGAGCTGAACATCATCATGGCTGTGAGCGGCCTGCTCGTGGTTACCTATTACCTCACGGTTGGTGCGCCGCTGGCCAATTTTGCCCATGTAGCAGCCGGAAGCCTGTTCTAGGTGAGCGACTTTTCTCTCGGGACCAAGGCGCGCGCAGCCGGATACCGGTTGCGCGGCTTTGACAGCGTCGGTTCGACCAACTCCGAAGCTCTCGAGGCCGCAGCCGCCGGTGATCCCGGTGG
>CAXBKI010000074.1:0-9264 GCA_963975955.1 uncultured Devosia sp. | reverse complement strand
GGAAGGACTAGGGTCTAGCCTTCCAGCTCCTCGCGCAGCAGCTCAAGCTCCATCCAGCGCTCTTCGGCCTGGGCGCGCTTGGCTTCGGCGGCAATCAGATCCTTGGACTTCTGGGCGAAGCCATTGGGGTCTCTGGTGTAGAGGTCAGGGGCAGCCAGCGCCGCATTGATCGCGGCAATCTTGCCCTCTAGCTCCTCGATCTGCTTGGGCAGGGTTTCAAGGGCGTGCTTTTCCTTGAATGACATCTTGCGCTTGGCGGCCGGCGCGGCCGCGGCAATGGGCGCCATCGAGGTCTTGCCGGGACGGTGGACCTTGGCGGCGCCGCGCGCCTGAACGCCTTCGCCGCGCTGGATGACCATGTCGGAATAGCCGCCCGCATACTCGGTCCAGTCGCCATTGCCTTCGGCAATGATCACCGAGGTGGCGACGCGGTCGAGAAAGTCGCGGTCGTGGCTGACCACCACCACGGTACCGGCATATTCCGAGACCATTTCCTCGAGCAGGTCCAGGGTTTCCAGATCAAGATCGTTGGTCGGTTCGTCCAGCACCAGAAAATTGGATGGCAGCGACAGCGCGCGCGCCAGAGCAACGCGGGCGCGTTCGCCGCCCGACAGCTTGCCAATCGGGGTATTGGCCTGTTCGGGGTTGAACAGGAAGTCCTTCATATAGCCCACCACATGCTTGGGCTGGCCATTGATCTGCAGGGTATCGGAGCCACCGCCGGTCAGCGCGTCCCGCAGCCGGGTGTCGGGGTCGAGCTTGGCGCGGCCCTGGTCGAGCATGGCCAGTTCGAGCGCCGAACCCAGCTTGATGGTGCCGCTATCGGGCTTGAGCATGCCGGTGAGCATCTTGATCAGCGTGGTCTTGCCCGCCCCGTTCGGGCCGACAATACCGATCCGGTCACCGCGCAAGACGCGGGTCGAGAAATCGCCCACAATGGTGCGCTCGCCATAGGTCTTGGAGATGTTCTCGGCTTCCACGACCAGCGCGCCCGAGGTGCGGCCCTCGGAAACCTGCATATTGACCGAGCCGGTCACCTTGCGCTGTTCACGGCGATCCTGGCGCAGCCCGGCAAGGCGCTCCATGCGGCCGACATTGCGCTTGCGCCGCGCCGTCACGCCATAGCGCACCCAATGTTCTTCGCGCACGATCTGGCGGTCGAGCTTGTGGCGGTCGCGCTCTTCCTCTTCGAGCACCTGGTCCCGCCATTCTTCAAAGCTGCCAAAGCCCTTGTCCAGGCGCCGCGTCACGCCGCGGTCGAGCCAGACGGTGGATCGGGTCAGATCGCTCAGGAAGCGCCGGTCATGGCTGATCAGCACCATTGCCGAGCGCAGGGAATCGAGCTCGGACTGCAGCCATTCAATCACCGGCAGGTCGAGATGGTTGGTCGGCTCGTCAAGCAGCAGAATGTCGGGCTTGGGCGCCAGGACGCGGGCCAGCGCCGCCCGGCGCGCTTCGCCGCCCGAGAGGGTCTTGGGATCTTCTGCGCCTGTCAGGCCCAGCGAGCTCAGCAGATATTGCGCGCGATATTCGTCATCGCCAGGTCCCAGCCCGCCCTCGACATAGTCGAGCGTGGTGGCATAGGCGCTCAGGTCCGGCTCCTGCGGCAAGTAACGCAGGGTGGCGCTCGGTTCCACAAAGCGAACACCCGCATCATGGGCCACTTCGCCCGAAGCGATCTTGAGCAGGGTGGACTTGCCTGATCCGTTGCGGCCCACCAGCGCCACGCGCTGGCCGGGCGACACAATCAGTTCGGCGCCCTCAAGCAGCCTGGTGCCACCGAAGGTGAGTTGAATATTCTGAAGCGAAAGAAGGGGTGCTGCGGCCATCAGGCGGATAGAGCATAGGCCGGCGACAAAGGGAAGACTGGTTCCACGCGGTCCTGCCCTGAGCGGGCGGCTGGCCGTGAAAAAGGCCGGTCAGGGCGTTGAGAACCCTGACCGGCCCGGGGAGACGGTAGCAGCAAGCCCCGTCAACTCGGCGCAGCGGCGATAGGCAGACCCTGGCGGATAGGCCCCCGTGGCGCGATGACGGTAGACAACCACATTATAACTTGATCGTCAAACTCATATTTAAAAAAGAGGCACTAATGCGCCGTTTCCGGCACGATATCGAGTGCTGTCAGACCAAGCCGGTCACGAATCGAGCGTTTCTTGCTGGCAAGGTCGGCAATGGTGTAGCCGGCGAGCACTTCAAAGAACGCCCCCAGGGCCTCGCGCAGGGCGCCATTGAGATCGCATTCACCGATCAGCGGGCAATCGGCGCCGTCCTCGAAGCACTCGGCCAGCGCAAAGTTCTCTTCGGTCAGCCGAATCGTATCGAGCAGCGTGATCTCGTTGGCTGGCTTGCCCAGCCTGATGCCGCCATGCCGGCCACGCACCGTCGCCAGAAGACCATTCTCCACCAGGGGCTTGATCAGCTTGAACAGGAACAGCTCCGAAATACTGTATGCCTGGGCGATATCGGCGACCCGGCTGAGACCGGGTTCGTTGACGGCGCAATAGACCAGGGCACGGATCGCGTAGTTGGATTGGCGGGTCAGGCGCACGTTTGGACCTCTCTGGAAGCCAGCTTTGGCAACGGAGCTGCACCGGAAATTCCGACCGCAGGGCTGCGTGGGCGTGTTGAATCTGTCCCTAGCTTATAACCATTCTAAAATAAGTCAACAAAACATGATCCATGCGTTCAGGTTTGAGCATCTATTTCAACCGCTGGACAGCGCTTTAAATTCTTCTTATGAATTTAAGCGTGAGAGAGGAGCCATTGTGACAAAGACTATCACCCGCGCCATGCTCGCTGAAGCGGCCGCGCAGACCACCGGACTGAACAAGGCCGAGATCGCATCCGTTGGTGAAACAATGTTCGGCCTGATGGCAGACGCCCTCATGGCGGGCGAAAATGTCAAACTGACCGCATTTGGTTCGCTGCAGGTGCGCGAGCGTGCCGAACGCCTGGGCCGCAACCCGCGCACCGGGACGGAGCATCGCATTTCCCCGCGCCGCACCGTGGTATTTACCCCCAGCGCCCAATTGCGTGCCGCGCTCGATCAAAGGGCAGAGGCGCAGCGCTCCACGCGGACCGAGGATCGGCATCAGGACGCTTAGCCCGCACTATCCGCCACCATGATCGGGGAGCCGGAATGCGGCTTGGACAGCGACAACACCGACCGTGGTACCATCATGGCTCGAGCAAAGCCTAGCTGATGGCAATGATCTCGAATTCCTGATCGCCCATGTTCAGCACATCCCCAACCGCCTTGGCCATCAGCAGCTTCGCCAGTGGGGCAGCGTAGGATATTGAACCCGCCTTGGGGTCCGCCTCATCCTCGCCGACAATTCGGTAAGTCTGCTTCCTGCCATCGTCCCGCGTGAAGCTGACAGTGCTGCCAAACGCCACAATGTCGGTTGCTGTCGGATCGGGCATGAGTTGAGCCGACCGAACGCGCTCGGTAAAATACCGCAGATCGCGCAGCGGGCCTGCCGCCTGCCGTCGCCGCTCGTTCACATCTTCGATAGCACTGGCGGCATCATAGGCCCTGCGAGCCTGATCAAGCTGCAATTGCAGCGCCTTCAGGCCTGGTTCGGTGACCAAATTGGGCAGTTCGGAAATCGCGCGGTCGGGCAACAGTGTTTCCGAAGCGGTTTCGGCACTGTCTTCCTTGATAAAGGCAACACTCATTTCGAACTCCATGTGAACGCGCAAGGGCAGCGTTGCACCCCGCAATTGGTCTTGGCAACATTGTTGCCGCTTGTCACCGGCGCACTGCGTCGGTCAGCCACAGGGCGTCGGTCTTGGGAAGCTTGTGCCGCATGGTGATGGGCGAGAAAGCCGGTGCGTTGCAAAGGCGGTCCGCGACCCTATAGTGCCGGCCATGAAAACCTATTCCGCCCAAGACGTTCGCGAGGGCCTTGACTGGCCTGTTCTGATTGCCGCCCTCAAGACCGCCTTTGCCCAGGGTGTGGATGCCCCGCTGCGCCAGCACCTGCATGTCGGTGGCGATGCCATCAACGGCAATCTGCTGCTCATGCCGGCCTGGCAGCCCGGCCGGCATATCGGCGTCAAGCTGGTGACGGTGTTCCCCGACAACGACCTGCTTGGTCTGCCGGCGGTAGCCAGCGTCTACACGCTGTTCGATGGCAAGACCGGGGCCATTATCGGCCAGATCGATGGTGGCGAACTGACCGCGCGCCGCACCGCAGCGGCCTCGGTGCTGGCCGCAACATTTCTGGCCCGCACCAATAGCCGCAATCTTGTCGTCATGGGCACCGGCCGGGTGTCGAGGAACCTGGCTGAGGCCTATTGCGCCATTTTCGCCATCGACAAGCTCACCCTGTGCAGCCGGTCATTGGAGAAGGCCGAGGCGCTGGCAACCGAACTCGGCCCCATCGCGCCCGAGATCGTCACCACCACCGATTTTGCCAGTGCCGTCAGCGACGCCGACATCGTCAGCACGGCAACCCTTGCCAAGACACCCATCGTGCTCGGCGAACTGCTCCGGCCGGGCACCCATGTCGATCTGGTGGGGAGTTTCCGCACCGACATGCGCGAGGCCGATGACGCCGTGCTGGCGCGGGCGGGCGGGATCTTCGTCGATACCTTCGAGGGTGCCAGCAAGGAAAGCGGCGACATCACCATTCCCATGACGGCAGGCATTTTGACGCCTCAGAGCCTCTTGGCCGACCTGGCCATGCTGTGTCGGGGCGAGCACCCGGGGCGCCAGAATGCCGAAGCAATCACGGCCTTCAAGTCTGTGGGGACGGCGCTCGAAGATCTCGCCGCCGCGGTGGCGCTGACCGCTGGTGATCGCGCCTGATCATTTGATTTTCGGCCAGGTGTCCGACAGGCGATAGCCGGCCGGCCAGGGGTCGGATGGATCGAGCATTTCCTGCCGCGTCCCGGTGATCCAGGCGCGGCCGGTAATGCTGGGGATGATCGCCTGTTTGCCGGCCAGATCGGTCAGTGCTTCGAGCCGGCAGTGGAAAGTCGAGCCGATGATCGAGCGGGCCACATAGCTGTCGCCTACCGCCATCAGCCCGCGCGCATGCAGCATTGCCATCCGCGCCGAGCAGCCGGTGCCGGTGGGCGAGCGGTCGATCTTGCCCGGCTGGATCACGACCGCATTGGCGCCGGTCAGCGTACCATCCACGGTCTCGAGCGGCCCGGCGATCTGGCAGAAGGAAATATGCGCCCAGTCCGGATTGGTCGGATGGGTGAACCCCAGCTGCTCATTGGCGGCGCGGGTGATGCGGATGCCCATTTCGGCGATATCGCGCGCTTCGTCTTCCCTTATGGCAAAGCCCAGCGCCCTGGCATCGGCAATCACGAAACTGTCGCCGCCATAGGCGGTGTCGACCGTGAGGGTGCCGATCCCCTCGACCTCGATGGTCGCATCAAGCTTGTCGGCAAAAGAGGGCACATTGCGCACGGTAATCGACTGCGCCTTGCCTTCAGAACACTGCGCCACGATCTCGACCAGTCCGCCGGGCGCCTCGAGCACCATGCGGGTTTCCGGCTCGGTCATCGGCACGATGCCGGTGTCAAGCAGCACTGTCGCCACGCAGATCGAGTTGGAGCCCGACATGGGCGGGGTATCCTCGGGCTCCATGATGATCCAGCCCATCGCTGCCCGCTTGTCCTTGGCTGGGACCAGGAGATTGATGTGGCGGAACACCCCGCCGCGCGGCTCGTTGAGCACGAAATTGCGCAGGCTCTGATCCCTGGCGATCCAGCGCGACTGTTCCCAGATCGTCTCCCCCGGTGGTGGCGCCACGCCGCCGACGATCACATCGCCCACCTCGCCTTCGGCATGGCAGGAAACGATATTGATCGAGCGGGTGGAACGCATGGGGCTGCTTTCGAAAAAAAGGTCTAGGCGATATGGAGGGCAGGGGTCCCCAGGACATCGCGCCGCGGCGTGATGCCCAGGCCCGGCGCATCGGGGGCGGTCATGAAACCCTGCTCGCGCACCGGCGCGCCCTCGGCGATCGAGGTGGTGACATAACTGTTGAAGTCGGTCGCCGAAAAACAGAATTCTTCCGGCGTCGAGCGCGCCAGATGCGCGATGGCGGCGGTGGTGATATCGCCGCCCCAGGGATCCTCGATGGTCATGGGAATGCCGCTGGCCACCGCCAGATCGCGCATCAACTTGGCCTTGGTCAGCCCGCCGACCTTGGAAATCTTGAGGTTGATCACGTCCATGGCGTCGTCGGCCAGGCCCTTGACCAGCGAGCCGACATTGTCGATCACTTCGTCGAGGATGAACGGCCGCGGCGTGCGGCGGCGAATCGAGAGGCACTCCTCGTAGCTCATGCAGGGCTGCTCGATATAGACGTCGACATCGGCCACCGCGGCGACCACGCGTGCCGCCTCGGCCCGGGTCCAGCCGGTATTGGCATCGGCTACCAGAATATCGCTGGGTTGAAGGATCGCCCGGCAGGCGCGGATGCGCGCGATGTCCTCGTCGGCATTGCCACCAACCTTGAGCTGGAATTTTGTATAGCCCTCGGCGCGGTAGCCTCCGATCTTGGCCGCCATCTCTTCGGGCGATTGCTGCGAGATGGCGCGATAGAGCGCCACCTTCTCCTGCGCCGCGCCGCCGAGCAGGGTATAGACCGGCAGGCCGGTCTGCTTGCCCAGAATGTCCCAGCAGGCGATGTCGATCGGCGCCTTGACGTAATTGTGCCCGCGCAGCACCGCGTCCATATGCCGGTTGATCTCGCCCAGATTGGTGGGGTCCATGCCCAGCATTTTGGGGCCGATTTCCATGAGCCCGCTGCGCACGCCCAGTGCATAGGCCGGCAGATACGCCGATCCGAGCGGGCAGCATTCGGCATAGCCGGTAATGCCAGCATCGGTCTCCACCGCCACCACGGTGGTGTCGAAGACCTCGACGAAATTGCCGTTCGACCAGCTGTAGCGGCCTTCCTTGAGCGGCAGATCGACCTGCCAGGCCTTGATGGCGGTTATCTTCATGGCGGCAATTCCTTGCGGTTAGCTGACCAGAAAGCCGTGCTTGAACGGGTCGCGGTCATCGACGAAAATCGTGTTGAGCCCAGTCATCCGCGCCCAGCCGGCGATCGAGGGCACGATGGCCGGCAGCTCGCCGACGGTCAGCGTCTTTTCCACCCGGCCCTTGAAGATCGAGCCGATGATGCTCTCATGGACGAAGGCGTCGCCCTGCTTGAGCCTGCCCCTGCCATACCACTGCGCCATGCGGGCGGAGGTACCCGTGCCGCAGGGCGAACGATCGATGGCCTTGTCGCCGTAGAACACCGCATTGCGCGCCGTGCCGCCGGGCGTCTTGGGCGCCCCGGTCCACATGATGTGGCTCAGCCCATTGATCTCGGGCTTTTCGGGATGAACGAATTTGTGCGCCGCGTTCAGCCGCTGCCGCAGCACCGGGCTCCAGCGGATGAAGTCGGCGGCCGAGAACTGGTCCATGTCGCCGAAGTTCTCCTGCGGATCGATGATCGCGTAGAAATTGCCGCCATAGGCCACGTCGACCGTGAGCATCCCCAGGTCCGGACACTCAACCGCCAGACCGGTCTTGTAGAGGAACGAGGGCACATTGGTGATCCTGACCTCTTCGACATGCTCGCCGACCTGGGTGTATTCGGCGATCACCAGCCCTGCCGGCACCTCCAGCCGCACTACGCCAGGCACCTTGGGCACGATCAGGCCCTGCTCGATTGCCATGGTCACCGTGCCGATGGTGCCGTGGCCACACATGGCCAGGCACCCCGATGTCTCGATGAACAGGATTGCCATGTCATTGGCCGGGTCATGGGGCGGGTAAAGGATCGAGCCCGACATCACGTCATGGCCACGCGGCTCGAACATCAGCGCCGTGCGGACCCAATCATGCTGGGCGAGGAATTCGGCGCGGCGCTCGATCATGGTGCCGTTCTTGAGCAGCGGCCCGCCGCCGGCCACCAGCCGCACCGGGTTGCCGCAGGTATGTCCGTCTACGCAAAAGAAACTGTGTCGTGCCATCTGAGGTCTCAAGTTGGAAGCAGCTTGCCACATACGGCGTCATATCAGCCGCTGCGGCTTCGCGCATGGGGTGTGCCGACCAGGCTATAGGGCGGGGAGCTGCGGTCGCGTGTCGATGGCGGCCTGCACGATCTTTTCGATCATCTGGCGTTCCGCGCCGATCAGCGGCAGGCGCGGCGGCCGCACCCATTCGGCGCCCTGGCCGGCCATCTGGTTGGCCAGTTTGATGTATTGCACCAGCTTGATCCTGGTATCGAGATGCAGCACCGGCATGAACCAGCGATACAGCGCCAAGGCTTCTTCGATGCGACCGGCCTTGGCCAGCTTGAACAGGGCCACCGCTTCCCTGGGGAAGCTGTTGGTCATGCCCGATACCCAGCCCACCGCGCCAAACAGGACGTTTTCCAGCATCAGATCGTCAACGCCGCAGAAGATCCTGTAGCGGTCGCCCAGCAGGTTGATCATGTCGGTGATGCGCCGGCTGTCATGGCTGGATTCCTTGACCGCCACGATGTTGGTCTGGTCGCTGAGTGCCGCGAAATCCTCGGGCATCAGGTCCAGCTTGTAGGCCACATGGTTGTTGTAGATCATGATCGGCAGATCCACCGCCTGCGCCAGCGTCTTGAAGTGGTGCACGCCCTCGCGCGCATCCTGCTGATAGACCATGGTCGGCAGGGCCATCAGCCCGTCGGCACCTGCTGCCTTCATCCGCCTGCCCGCTTCGATCGCCAGCTCAGTGGTATATTCGGCCACGCCGGCAATCACCGGCGCCCGGCCACTGGCCGCCTCCACCGCCGTGCGGACCACGAGCTCTTTTTCGTCCAGGCTGAGCGAAGAGTTCTCGCCCAGCGTGCCCAGCATGATGAAGCCTTCGCAGCCAGCGGCAAGGCTTGCTTCGATGTGCCGCGCCGTCGCGGGCATGTCGAGCGCGCCGCCCTCGTGCATTTCGGTCATCAGTGCCGGGATAACGCCTTGCCAGTTTACCGTCATGTCAGTTCTCGGTCTCAGGAATTATTGAGGGATCAGTCGCCCAGATAGGCCTGGACGATGGAGGTGTCGGCGCGCAGCGTTGCCGCCTCGCCCTGCATACGAATATGACCGCCTTCGAGCACATAGCCGTAGTGCGCCAGCTTGAGCGCCAGCCGCGCATTCTGCTCGACCAGCAGGATCGTAGTGCCGGCCTCGCTGAGCCGTTTGACGATCTGCATGGTCTCGATCACCAGCTTGGGCGCCAGCCCCATCGATGGCTCGTCCAGCAGCAGCAGGCGCGGG
>CAXBKI010000073.1:0-9321 GCA_963975955.1 uncultured Devosia sp. | reverse complement strand
TGATCGCCAGCGCGTCGGTCAGTTGATGAGCCGGATCAGCAATGACTCGCTGTGGCTTGGCGAATTATTCCACCATGGCCCCGAAGACCTTGCCATTGGCTTGCTCAAGTTTTGCGGCGCCATGGCGGTGCTGGTCTTCATAGACCCCGTGCTGGCGGGATTGATCGTCCTGCTGGTGCCGTTCGCAGTGCTTTATGCGCGCCATTTCAACAGGCGCATGCACACCGCGCTCAATGGCAGCAAGGAGCGCATCGCGGCGGTCAATGAGCGGGTCGAAGACGCTTTGTCAGGCATACGGGTGGTGCAGTCATTCGCCAATGAAGCAGTTGAACTGCGTCGCTTCGAGACAGAAAACCAGGCATTCTTCGAGAGTCGGCGCGACGGTTACCGCAGCGAAGCGCTGCTGTGGTCCGGTATGGACGGTTTTGCCCAGTTGATCACTATCATGGTGATTGTGGCGGGCGCCGTGCGCATCCTGCAGGCCGAACTGACGGTCGCCGAGATGCTGACCTTCCTGCTCTGCGTGGGAGTTCTGGTAGACCCGATAAGGCGGCTGGATAACTTCATCCGCCTCTGGCAGGAGGGTTATACAGGCTTTGTCCGTGCCATGGATTTGCTCGACGAGGTGCCCGACATCACCGACCGGGCAGACGCGGTGGAACTTGCCACGGTGCGGGGCGCCATCGGCTTCCGCGATGTGCAGTTCGGCTATGAAACGGGCAGCTCGCCGATCCTCAGCCGGCTGTCGCTGGATATCAGGCCGGGAGAATTCGTGGCCCTGGTAGGGCCGTCGGGTGTGGGCAAGAGCACCTTGTGTGCACTGATCCCGCGATTCTACGACGTAAGCGCTGGACAGGTCACCCTCGACGGACGCGATGTCCGCGATGTGACCCTGGCCTCGCTGCGGCGCAATGTGGGCGTGGTGGCGCAGGACGTCTATCTGTTCAGTGGCACCGTGGTGGAAAATCTGCGCTATGGCAGGCCAGACGCCAGCGATGCCGAAGTCGTCGCTGCTGCAAAAGCCGCCAACGCGCATGACTTCATCACCGCGCTACCACAAGGCTATGACACCGACATTGGTCAACGCGGCGTCAAGCTGTCGGGCGGTCAAAAGCAGCGGCTGACGATCGCCCGTGCCTTTCTCAAGGATCCTGCAGTGCTGATCTTTGACGAGGCAACCAGCGCGCTGGACAATGAAAGTGAAGCGGCTGTCCAGCAGTCTGTCCTGTCGCTGGCCAAGGGCCGGACCACGATCGTCATCGCGCATCGCCTTTCGACGGTGCGTCACGCCGATCGCATCCTCGTGCTGACGGCAGATGGCATTGGCGAGGAAGGGACGCATGATGCGCTGATGGCGGCCAACGGGC
Source organism: uncultured Devosia sp. (assembly GCA_963975955.1). Classification (GTDB taxonomy): domain Bacteria; phylum Pseudomonadota; class Alphaproteobacteria; order Rhizobiales; family Devosiaceae; genus Devosia. Next base: position 7,954 of record CAXBKI010000073.1, on the reverse strand, counting down.
TCTACGCCGGGCTGCACAGAGATCGCTCCAGCATCTAGAACACGAGGGTCCGGTGGCATGCCGCCGGACCCTGCCCTAAAGCCAGCGCCTGCCGCGCATCCACCAGATGATGATGACAGCCAGAACCGCCAGAGCAACGCAGACGGTCCAGAATGCATGAACCTCGCCGGCAAAGGGGATGCCTTCCACGTTCATGCCCAGCATGCCAGTGATCAGGGTGAGCGGCATGAACACCACAGTGACCGCCGCCAGAATCAGCATGGTACGGTTCATCTGCTCGGCGCGCGCGTCAATGATCTGCTCGTGCACCAGAACGGCGCGTTCCGAGAGAGATTGCAGCTCATCGCCAATCCGGGCCGTGCGGGCCGAGGCTTCGCGCAGGCGCAACCGGTCGCGTGCGGTAAAAAAGCTCAGATCCTCGATTTCGAGCGTATTGAGCAGGTCACGCTGCGGCCAGACGATACGGCGAAAGTTGATCAGATTGCGACGCAGATCGGCAAGCCGGGCATTGGCCTTGGGATTGTTTTGCAGAATCAACCCCTCCTCGATGCTGTCGAGCCGGTCGCCGAGCACTTCCACCAGTGGCTCAAGACGATCCGCCGCGCGCAGGCCCATGCGGGCCACAAGGTCGGCGGGAGCATGATGGGCTGAGATCCAGTTAGAAACGCCAACGAAATCGAGAATGTTGAGTTCGGAGGCGATGATGACCCGCCCCTTCTCGATCCATATGGTCAGTAGCTGCCGCCCCATGTCGTCCGGCTCGGCACCCGGCCGCGCTACCCGCATGACAACCATGGCGCGGTCCTCGATTACCGTACAGCGCGAGCGCGTGCTCGGCACGGTCAGCAATTCGGCATTGAAGGCGCCAAGCTCCTCCTTGAGCCACACCTTGAATTCGGGTGACTTGGAGTTGCCACTTACCAGTTTGAAGCCCCGCGCAGGGACCGATGGCTCGACAGCGCTCGGCTCGTGCCGCACGGCGCCGCCGCGCCCGTCGAACACCAGCACCGCGCCGACGCCAACCATGCCGTTGTCGACTGTGTGGCTGGGCGGACGGCGCGGCGTGTCGTCCATGGGTGGTCTCAACTCAGACGCTTGAGGGCTTTGGAGATATGATGGCGCCGTTCGATGGCAGCTTCGCGACGGGCCTTCTGCTCCTCGATAACCTCTTCGGGCGCCTTGGCGACAAACTGCTCGTTGCCGAGCTTCTTGTCGATCTGGGCAACTTCCGCATCGAGCTTGGTCACTTCCTTGGAAAGGCGGACCTTCTCGGTGGGAATATCGATGAAATCGGCCAGTGGCAGCGCCCAGGTGGCCTCTGCAACAACAAACTGAGCCGACTCTCCCGGTACATCGGTTTGCGGCGTTATGTCTTCCAGCCGCGCCAGACGCGTAATCAGCGAAGTTCCTGCGACCAGGCGGCGCAAGGTCGTCTCGTTGGCGCCGACAACCACCAGCGACAGCTTTGCACTGGCCGGCACGTTCATTTCGCTGCGCACCGAGCGGACATTGGTGATGACATCGATCAGCCAGGTCAGGTCGGCATCGGCCTCGGCATCTTCGAGACCAGTCAGGTCAGGCCATTCGGTCAGGATCAGCATGTTTTCGCGCGGGGTGCCGAACTTGCCGGTCTCAGCCCAAAGCTCTTCGGTGACGAAGGGCATGAAGGGATGCAGGATCGTCAGGATCTGGTCGAGCGCCCAGGCTGCGGTCGCGCGAGTCTCCGCCTTGGCGGCTTCGTCATCGCCCATGAAAACGGGCTTGGCGAATTCAACATACCAATCGCAGAAGGTGCCCCAGGTGAAGTCGTACGCCGCATTGGCGGCTTCATTGAACTTGTAATCAACGATGCCCTGCGTGACGGCGGCAGCACCGCGGGCAGTCGCCCCGACGATCCAGCGGTTGAGCGGCAGCTGGTTGGCTTTGGGGTCGTAGCCCTCGACACGGCGGCACTCGTTCATCTCGAGGAAGCGTGCGGCATTCCAGATCTTGGTGACGAAGTTGCGGTAGCCCTCGACACGGCTCATCGAAAGCTTGATGTCGCGACCCTGGGCAGCCATGGCAGCCAGCGTGAACCGCGTGGCATCCGCCCCGTACTGATCGATGAGCTCGAGCGGATCGATCACATTGCCCTTGGTCTTGCTCATCTTCTGGCCCTTCTCGTCGCGGACCAGGGCGTGCATGTAGACGGTATGGAACGGCTCTTCCTTGAGGAATTCGAGGCCCATCATCATCATGCGGGCGACCCAGAAGAAGATGATGTCAAAGCCGGTGACCAGCACGTCCGTCGGGTAGTAGCGGCGCAGCTCGGCGGTATCATCAGGCCAGCCCAGGGTCGAGAAGGGCCAGAGGGCCGACGAGAACCAGGTGTCGAGCACGTCTTCGTCGCGCTTGAGGTCGACCGGCTTGCCATAATGCGCATCGGCAAGGGCCTGCGCCTCTTCGGCTGACGCGGCAACGAAAGCTTCCTTGTCCGGGCCATACCAGGCCGGAATCTGGTGACCCCACCAGAGCTGGCGCGAGATGCACCAGGGCTTGATGTTCTCCAGCCAGGCGAAATAGGTATTCTCATATTGCTGAGGCACGAACTTGGTGCGGCCCTCGCGCACCGACGCCATGGCCGGCTGCGCCAGCACATCGGCCTTGACCCACCACTGGTCGGTCAGGAAGGGCTCGATGACGACGAGTTTGCTCTTCTCGTCATGGGGCACCATGATCTTCTTGTCTTCGATATGATCAAGGCCGCGCGTGGGGTCGGCTTCGGCCATTGCCGTCAGGTCGGCGATAATGGCCTTGCGCGCCACGAAACGCTCCAGGCCACGATATGCAGCGGGGACAAAGTCATCATCGATGATGTTGCCAGCGGTCGTGAAGACATTGATCTGTTCGAGATTGTTGCGGACGCCGACCTCAAAGTCATTGAAGTCATGCGCAGGGGTAATCTTGACCGCGCCCGTTCCCAGCGCAGGATCGGCGTATTCGTCCGCCACAATGGGGATGCGACGGCCGACAAGCGGCAGATCGACGAACTTGCCGACCAGCGGCGCATAGCGCTCGTCCTCGGGGTGCACGGCAATACCGCTGTCGCCCAACATGGTTTCCGGACGCGTCGTCGCGACGATGATGTAGTCGCGGGTTTCCCACTCGGTGGGCTTTCCCTCTTCGTCATGGGCAATCGGAAACGGGTAGGTTACGCCATCGGCAAGCGGATAGCGCAGGTGCCACATATGGCCCTTGACCTCGATGTTCTCCACTTCCAGATCGGAGATCGCCGTCTCGAACCGCGGGTCCCAGTTGACGAGGCGTTTGGCGCGATAGATCAGGCCGCGCTGGTGCAACTCCACGAACACCTTGGTGACCGCCCGGACCATCTGGTCATCGGGCGCGCCGTTTTCACCCATGGTGAAGCGCTCGCGTGAGAAATCAGCCGAGGCCCCCAGGCGCTTGAGCTGGTTCATGATATTGCCGCCGCTTTCGGCCTTCCAATCCCAGATCCGGTCGACGAACTTCTCGCGCCCCATCTCGCGTCGGCCGGGCTGCTGGCGTTCCATCAACTGGCGTTCGACGATCATCTGGGTGGCGATGCCGGCGTGATCCATGCCGGGCTGCCAGAGAACGTCCTTCTTCAGCATGCGGTTGAAGCGGACGAGGATGTCCTGGATCGTGTTGTTGAGCGCATGGCCAATGTGCAGCGAGCCGGTCACATTGGGCGGCGGAATGACGATGGTGAAGGTTTCCGCGCCAGGCGCCGCCCCTGCCCCTGCGGCAAAGGCATCGGCCTTTAGCCAATCGGCATAGACGCGGTTTTCGACGGCGCCGGGCTCATAGGACTTTTCAAGCATTGATCACTCGCAGCAACAGCGACCCGCCAGGCGATGTCTTTCAGTGGAGAAAGACCTGACGGGTCGGACAAAGGGTTGGGCAGACTTCAAGCAAATGCGCGATGCGGGGTCAACCGTATCGCGCATCAAGGCATGTCTGACAGGTCAGAAGGGCTTATTCGCCGCGTGAAACGCGGGCGATTTCCTTTTCCACCATGCGTTCGACAACTGCCGGCAGATTTTCGTCGAGCCATTCCTTGAGCATGGGGCGCAGCATGTCCCGCATCAGGGACTCGATGGTAGCCCCGGCATTGCCGAGCCCCAGTCCATTGAGCTTGGTCATTGAACTGCGCACGGCAGCCTGTGTCGTCGCTCCCAGCAATTGGGACGCCATGTCGCTGGACAGCGAGGGATCGGGCATTGGCGCGGCCTGGGCAACCGAGGGCTGGGGCGGCGGCGTAAAGCTGGCCACTTCGGGCTCAACTTCAGGCGCGCGGGCCGACACGGCCTCGACTTCCGCCATTGGCTGCGGATTGAACGCCGGCACATCCAGTTCGGCCTCAACGTCGAACTTGGGCAGATCGACGTCATCATCGGCCAGTTCCGGCTCGGGCTCGGGTTTAGGCTGAGGCGCGGCGACCGGTGCCGGCTTTGCCGCAGCGGGTGCAGGCTTGGGATCGGGAATTATCGACCGCTGAACCGGCGGATCAAACGAAGGCAGATCGTCATCCTGTTCGGCGGGCGCGGGAGCAAAACTGATGTCTTCGGGGTCGACCAGAGGTGGCGTGGCCACTGCAGGCTCTTCGTCAACGGGCGTATCGGCCAGAATGGAGTCGAAGCTGAAACCATCAATATCATCGTCGTCGCTGCTGTCGACGATCTGGGAGGCGTTCAGCGCAAGCGGCTCTATATCGTCAAGCATGTCGTTGAGATCGCGATCCGCAGGGCGGGCGGGAGCGGCCTGCATTGGATCATCTGCGGCCTGAATGGCTGCCCGGCGCGGCCCCCCGACAGCATCGTCATCCGCAATGATCTGGCGAATGGACGACAGGATTTCGTCCATTGAAGGTTCTTTGGGTGCCGGCTTGTTCATAGGTGCCTCTTACTCGTGCGCTCGAACCGGAAAACTAGGCCTCCGCCAACGCGGCCAAACCCTGATTCGTCAACAACACCTTAGCCCGGACCATCTATTTTAGGAATCACGGACGTAAGCATACCAGTGGTCTTCCACTAAAACTTGTGGCCGGGCAATGCCCGGCCACCAAGTATGGATGCAAGTATCTGGGCTTATTCGCTGACGGTGCGCAGCTCGGCCCACACATCATCAACAGCCTGCGTATAACGGACTGCTGACTTGATCTGAACATTCAGACCCAGATCGGCGGCCGTCAGATGCCCGATCGCGGCGAGCAGGGAGAAGGTGGCGATCACCTTGTTGGACGAGGCATTGATCAGCGACTCGCGCGCGGAGGTCAGTTCCGCCTGCGCATTGAGCACATCAAGTGTCGTCTTCGTGCCCAGGTCGCGCTCCTGGATGACACCATCGACCACGGTTCGGCCAGAGGAAACGGCAGCGTTGGCCGAAGCAATCTGGGCGTCAGCGCTCTGGATGCCGGCCCAGGCCGAAATCACGGACTCGCGAATCTGGTCATAGGTCGACATCGCATCGACTTCGGACTTGATCTGCTGGATATTGGCCTTGCGCACGCCAGCGCCGATAGCGCCACCAGAATAGATCGGCACGCTGATCTGGAAACCAAGTGTGCCGCTAAACCCGTCGGTAGACGTTGGCCGGCTCGGCGTGGTGGCCCTGCTCGAGACCGTGCCATTGATGGTGGCCTTGGGGCCGAAGGCGGCCTTGGCACCATCACTTGTGGCCTGGGCGGCGCGGATAGCGGCCTTTGCCATCATGATAGCGGGATGGTCGGTCTCGGACTCGGCAATCGCGGTAGGCAAGGATTTCGGAATCAGGCGCCCGAAATTGTGACCTGCATCGAGGTTTTGCGGTGCGGCGCCGACATAGCGCTGGAAAGTTGCCTGGCTTATTTCAAGGCTGCTCACGGCGGCGCGGTAGGCCGCATCGCCTGACGCAAGGCGCGCCTCGGCCTGGGCCACGTCAATCCGGGTACCCTCGCCCACATCCAGCCGGTCGCGCGACGACTGCAGCTGTGCGGAATAGAAACTGCGGTTCTCTTCGCGCAGCGCCACGAGCTGGCGCCCGCTATAAACCGCCATATAGGCCTGGACAACCGCCAGCAGCACCGTCTGTTCGGTATTGCGAATCTGATACTCGGCGGCATCGGCACCGGCGCGGGCCGCCTCGATCCTCGCCTCGGTCTGATAGTTATCGAAGATGGTCTGGCTGTAGTTAAGGCCGGTCGTGAGCGACGTACCGTCATCAAAGCTGTTGTTGATGACGCTCCAGTTATACGTGCCATTCAGGGAAGCGCTGATCGAGGGACGCTTGGCCGCTTCGGCCAGGGCGATATCTTCAGCGGAGGCCTTCGCATTGAGCAGAGCCGCCTGAAGGTCGGGCGCATAATTGTAAGCGGCAGTCAAAGCCTGGGCAATCGATTGCGCCTGTGCTCCGCCGACCGCTACCGCGCTGGCAATCAGGGCCATTGCACTAGCGACCAATTTTACGCGAAAACTCATGGTCAGCCTCTCCAGTATGTCTCAAAGTGTATGCTCGGCGTGGGGGCTGCACAACCCGCGACAGCCGTCATGATCCAAGGTTCAAGCGTATTTCGCGCTCACCGTGCTCGAACGGCAACAACGCTATCGTTAAGCGCACCAACAGAAAATCCCGGGTACTGTTGGCCATCAGAAGACAAACTCGGCTTCAGCAGGTTGCGGATCGAGGGGCGGCAGGCTGGCGTTGAATTCGCCCCGTGCCGCAAAATCGTTGCCGGTTCGGACAAACACATTGGCGACGGCAACGCCGCCAGAGCGAATCAGGGCGACCAGACGCCCCTCGTCATTGAGGCGCGCCAGCATCGCATCTGGCACGCTATCAAGCGCACCCTGCACGATGATGACATCGAATTTCGCGGCCCGGCCAAGCGCGCCGAAATCACCCGCAACTATGGTGGCATTGGAGATGCCGAGCTGCCTGAGGTTGGCTGCAGCCTTGCCCGCCAGCTCTGCGTCGGCTTCCAGCCCGACGACAGACTGCGCCAGGCCTGCCATCACTGCCGTGCCGTAGCCTGTTGCCGCTCCGACATCGAGCACGGTATCGTGCTGGGTAATCTCGGCCAGTTGCAGCAATTTGGCCAAAGTGGGCGGCGCCATCATGAAACGCCGGCTTGCTCCCTGACCGAACCACTGGAGATCATCGATATAGGCGAGCGCCTGACGATCGGCAGGAACGAAAAGCTCGCGAGGCACCCTGCTCATCTGCTCGAGCAACCGCCACTCGGTGATCCCGCTGGTGCGCAACTGGTTGTCGACCATCGTCGCGCGCAAATGCTCGAACCGTGTCATTTCCGTTTTCCGCCCCAGGCCATCATATGCTGGACGTGAATATCCCCAGCCCAGCGCCTTGGCAAGCCGCTATCACGGACTGCGACCAAATGGATGATATGCCCGAACTGTGGCCTCGCACAGCGCTCGGCAACCAATCACTTCCAGTCAGGAACGCAGTTAATATCGCCCCAAGAGAAAATTGAGCGGCGAAGAACAGTTGTCGAGGCAGTTGGGGAAATGGAACTTCTGGACCGACCAGCCATTGTATAAGTTCACGTCGGATCATTTCATCCGGCCCAAAAGGAGCTTTACTATGATAAGCTCGTTTCGTTATTCCGAACAGGCAGCCGATTTCGCCGTAAACCTCTACTTGTTTCAGGCAATGGATGGTTCAGCACGGGCCAATGTCAAAGGCCCGGTCAGCCGCCACACCACAGATGACCGCCAGCTATTCGAAAGCATGACGTCCCTGACACTGCACAAGGCATTTTCATTCGCCATCCGGATGGCAAACCGTAATGATGTGGAGATCGTGGTCAGCGGCGACCGCAGCCTGTGGGATGCCAATTGGGGAAATCTGGCGCCGCTTACCAGGTGAAATCCGACCATATGGATTTCACAAATTGTTGGAGGCCACGTCCGGAATTGAACCGGAGTACGCGGATTTG
>CAXBKI010000072.1:0-9361 GCA_963975955.1 uncultured Devosia sp. | reverse complement strand
GCGGCCCGCGCATGGCAGACCGCCGCGCCTCATCACCTGAATTGATGCCACGCATCGTCAAAATCGGTTCGACCTTTGTTCCGGCGCGGCATAGCCTACTGCCCTTCAAGGGAGTCCCTCAATGGATCGTCGTGACTGGTTCTGGATTATTCTGCTCGGCGCCATCTGGGGCTGCTCGTTCATTTTCAATGCCGTGCTGATCCGCGAGATCGGCCCGCTCTGGGTCACCTCGTTCCGCGTCGGCATTGGCGCCCTCGGGTGCTGGGCAGTCATGATCGCACTGCGCAAGACGATCCCGCGCGATCCCGTGCTCTGGCTCAAGCTGGGCGCGCTGGGCATTCTGGCCTATGCCATCCCCTTCGCGCTCTTTCCACTTGCCCAGGCCAATCTGGCCAGCGGCGTCGCCGCCATCATCAACGCGCTGACCCCGATCATGACCGTCATCGTCAGCCATTTCTGGCGCGGCGGCGAACGAGCCAATCGCATCAAGTCGGCGGGCGTGATGCTCGGCTTTGCCGGCGCGGCGATTCTGGCCTCGCCCGCCCTCTCTTCCGGCGGCGACTCGCGGCTCTGGGCCATCGGCGCCTGCCTGCTCGCCACGCTCTGCTACGCCCTCTCGCTCAACATAACCCGCAGCTTCAAATCCATCGAGCCGACTGCGCTGGCCGCGATTGCGCTGACCGGCGCCACCATCGTCTCGGTTCCCTTCGCCCTGCTGACCGAGGGCGTCCCCGTCATGACGCGGCCGGAAACCTGGATGGCCGCCATCGCCATCGGCCTGATCTCGACCGCCTTCACCTTCCAGATCATGTATCGCATCCTGCCCCGCGTCGGGCCGACCAATTTCGCCACCACCACCTTCATCGCCCCAATCTCGGCGCTGATCCTGGGCGTGACCCTGCTGGGCGAATCCGTGCTGCCGATCCAGATCCTGGGCATGCTGGTGATTTTTACCGGCCTGCTGCTGATTGATGGCCGCATCGGCAAGCTCTGGCGCCGCGTCGCCGCCTGAGTGGAACAACCAGGGCAGCGGGGCGTTGCTTTTCCAAAGGAGCGTCTCATGTCCCATTCCCTTACCGGTCCAGAACCCCGCCCCGATATCGATCCGGTCGCCCCGCCCGAGATCATTCCCCAGCCCGAGCCGGCGCCGCCCCAGCCGGTCGATCCGGTGCCGCCCGGCCCCTCCGAGCTGCCCGATGTGCCGCCTCCGGTGGAAGACCCTACCCCCGGCCAGCCCGATCCCATCCCGGGCGACGACCAGCCGCCGACCTGGAGCTGAGCGAGGCGCATATGACTGACGCCGGGCTGTCCGAACGCTACAGGGCCTATATCGCCTGCCTGAACGCGCAGGACTGGGACCGCCTCGGCGAGTTTGTCGCCGACAACGCCCGCCACAATGGCCGGCCCTTCGGCCTGGCGGGCTATCGGTCCATGCTGGAACAGGATTTCCGCGCCATTCCGGACCTGCACTTCGCCATCGATCTGCTGGTCATCGAACCGCCGCATGTGGCCGCCCGGCTGGCCTTCACCTGCACGCCGGTCGGCGACTTCCTCGGCCTGCCCGTCAACGGCCGCACCGTCTCGTTCACCGAAAACGTCTTCTACCGCTTCAGCTCCGGCAGGATCGTCGAGGTCTTTTCCATCGTCGACCGGCAGGCAATCGCCGCCCAGGTCAAGGGGCGCGCCTAGACCTGGCTGATGGTCACCGGAAAGCCGCGCTGCACCGAATTGCCGACCGTGGAATCGGCGGCGGCGCGGCGGATCAGCTCGGCCACATCGCCATCCCCCTCGACCCGCGCCGACACCCGCGCCGCGGTCACCAGCGCCGGCTGCCCCTCGAGCGTGATCTCGACTTCCACGGCGATGTCGTCAACGCGCAGGCCCATGGTCTCGGCCATGTAGCGGAGGTCGTTGCAGAAGCAGCCCCCTATGGCCAGGGCGATCATCTCGCCGCCATTAAAGCCCAGCCCCATGCCGCCTGCCTTGCCCGGCGGACGGTCGATAACCACCGTATGCCCGCCGGCCCAGCCGAGCGCAGCCTGGGTGTCCGGGATGCTCCGCAATGCAACAGTCATCTGGCTCATGGGATCTTCCCTCCTGCCAGGCTTTGCCTGGGGCGAGTTACTCGATGCCGAGCTTCTTTTTCATCAATTCGTTCAGCGCCTGCGGATTGGCCGTGCCGCCCGACGCCTTCATGGCCTGGCCGACAAACCAGCCGATCATCGAGGGCTTGGCCAGCACCTTGGCCACCTGCTCGGGATTGGCGGCGATGATCTGGTCGACAATCGCCTCGATGGCGCCCATGTCGGTCATCTGCTTCATGCCGCGCCGCTCGACGATCTCGGCCGGCTCACCCTCGGGCTCCTCGGCAATGATGATCTGCAGCAGGTCCTTGGCGCCCTTGGACGAGATCGTCCCCGCCGCCACCAGATCGACGATTCCGGCAATCTGGCCGGGCTGCAGATGGGTCTCCCAGATCGCCAGGCCCTGGCTGTTGGCAAAGGCGGCCACGTCGGCATTGAGCATGTTGGCCACGGCCTTGCCGTCGCGCTTGGTCCCGCCGAACGCCACCACCGCCTCGAAATAGTCCGCCGTCTCGCGGTCCAGCGTCAGCACCATGGCGTCATAGGGCGTCACGCCGAAATCGCTGATGAAGCGTGCGGTCTTTTCGTCCGGCAGCTCGGGCAGTCCCTCGGCAAGCGCGGCAACGAAGGCATCGTCGAATTCGAGCGGCAGCAGGTCGGGATCGGGGAAGTAGCGATAGTCCTGCGCATCCTCCTTGGAGCGCATCGACCTTGTCTCGCCCAGCTTGGGGTCATAGAGCCGGGTTTCCTGCTCCACTTCCTTGCCGTCCTCGAGCATGTCGATCTGGCGGCGCGCCTCGAATTCGATGGCCTGGCCGGCAAAGCGGATCGAATTCACGTTCTTGATTTCGCAGCGCGTGCCGAATTCGCCGCCGGGACGACGCACCGAGACGTTGACGTCCGCGCGCATCGAGCCCTGCTCCATATTGCCGTCGCAGGTGCCCAGATAGCGCAGGATGGAGCGCAGCTTGGCCAGATAGGCCTTGGCTTCGTCCGACGAGCGCATGTCGGGCTTGGAGACGATCTCCATCAGGGCCACGCCGGCGCGGTTGAGATCGACAAAGCTCATGTTCGGGTGCTGGTCGTGCAGCAGCTTGCCCGCATCGGTTTCCAGATGCACCCGCTCGATGCCGATCTCGACACTGTCGCCGTTGACGTCGAGCGCCACCACGCCTTCCCCGACAATGGGGTCCTTGTACTGCGAGATCTGGTACCCCGGCGGCTGGTCGGGATAGAAATAGTTCTTGCGGTCGAAGACGCTCCGCTTGTTGATCTTGCCCTTCAGACCCAGGCCCGTGCGCACGGCCTGCCGCACGCATTCCACATTGATGGTGGGCAGCATGCCGGGCATGCCGGCATCGACGAACGACACATTGGCATTGGGCGGATTGCCGAACGCGGTGGACGATCCCGAGAACAGCTTGCTCTCCGAGGTCACCTGCGCGTGCACTTCCATGCCGATGACGATTTCCCAGTCGCCGGTCGATCCGGCGATGAAGCTCTTCGGGTTGGGCGTGCGCGTATCGATAAGGGTCACTTGAGCATCCTGCGAGGCAAGGCGAAACTGGTTCTGTGCTTACTGGTCTTGCCCCGCCGTTGCAACACAAACGGCGCCCCTTTGCGCCTGGCGACGACGGCGCCTGACCAATGGCATCTTCACCTCTCCCCTGAGGGGAGAGGTCGCCGCACCGCGGCGGGTGAGGGGTTCAGACGGCGTGACAAGCAGGAACGCCTTCGCTTCGACTCCAACGACAAAGGTCTTGCCCCCGAGAGGTCGCCAGGCAGCCCCTCAGTCCTCGTCGCCGATATCGCCATCGAAAGGCATCAGCCGCTTTTCCAGATGCACGCTCATCGATACCCGTTTTGCACCGGTGCGGTCATCATCGCGGCGCCCCGACCGTCGGGCCGCAGCGCCAGGATGCGATAGCCCTGCTTTTCATAAAACCGCACCGCCGGGACATTGTCCGCCGGCGTCTCCAGATGCACCCGCTCGGCGCCGGCCAGTTCAAGCATCGATTCCATGCGCCGCAGCAGCATCGAGCCCAGCCCGTTGCGCTGCAGCTCGGGCATCACGAACAGATAGGGAATATAGGAACGCCGCGCCGCGCGCGAACACCAGCCCACGGCCAGCCCGTCCATTTCCGCTACGATGATCCGGCTCAGCGTTTCGGCCACCACCTGGGTCAGGCGGTACCGTTCGGCCTCGCGCATCCCCGGCTTGGCAGCCAGCAGGGGATAGATCCCCTGCTCCCAGGCACTATAGGCAATCTGCGCCAGCCGCCCGGCATCTGCGCTTTCCGCTTTGCGAATGGTGATGCCTGCCATGGTGACCTCCGCTATCTGCGGCGCCGCGCCGCGATAATGCCCTTCTCGTAATTGACGTTCCAATCGATCAGGGTCCGCCAAACAAGTTCGGCCTGATCTTCGTCAAGATCAAGAGCCAAACTGCGCGCGCGGATCTTGCTGATCACCGCTTCGATGCGCGCCACGTCATGGGCTTCATGCGGATCCGTCTTGATTTCGGCCATCCGTGTCACATAGCCGTGGCGCTCGGCGAACAGGGCCAGCAGCTGATTGTCGATCCGGTCGATCTCGACGCGAACATCGTCCTTGGTCTGGCAGTCGGCGGGAGTTTTCTGTGCGGTCACGGCATGTTCCAGTCAGGTGGTTCCTGTTGCAGGTTTGCACCGGCGCGCCGATGATTTCAACCGCTCGCCTTGCGCAAATTCGTCGGCTGTCGCTAACATGCCAGCCATGTCTAGTCAGTCTGAGACCCGCTGAAGCCTCGTCCATTTGCGGCGAGGCACGAATGAACCAGTCGACCGCCGTGCGTGATGCCGGCCGTCGATCGCGTTTGTTGGCGGGTATCGCCCGCATCTCAAGGCGACAGACTTTCAATGGATATCTCAAGAGACGAACAGCGGGTGCTGCACGCCCTCGCTCAGGGTGGCCGTATTGCGCTCATCCGCAACGAAGCCGGCAAGACGATCGGCCTTGAAACTTTCAACCGTGACGGCTGGCTGAGCAATAGCTGCACCATGCTGGTGTTCAAAAAGCTCAAGGCAAAAAAAGCCATCAAGTCCTCCAACGGCCAGCCCTACCGCATCACCCGTCGCGGTCTGGAACTGGTGCGCAGCGAAACCGACAACCGGTAACCGCTGCGCAACGCGTCAGGCGCCGCGCCTGCTCCTCCCCCAATTCTGGGGGAGGCTTCGGTATTCAGGCTGAAGGCCCGGTTCTGTGGCTTTGGGCAATACCGAGGCTTACCCCGGCACGGCTCCTCCCCCTATCCAGGGGGAGGCTTCGGTATGCAGGCGGAAGGCTCGGTTCTGTGGCTTTGCGCAATACCCAGGCTTGGTCCGGCGCGGCTCCTCCCCCTGTTCAGGGGGAGGCTGGGAGGGGGTATCCTTGCTGGGGCATTCCCTGCTGGAGAAGTATACGCCCGCGGCTGCTGACCACCCACCATCCCGCTCGTGATTTGACATTCCGGGCCCCCACCCGCCCACTCAGGCAAACGGAGACAGTCATGACCGGTCAGATTCGCCTGGGTGCCCTGTTCTGGCTGCTGACCGTGGAGTTTTTCATCGCCCAGTTCGTCGCCCAGGCGGCCTGGCCGGGCTATTCCATGCTCACCAACGATATCAGCCTGCTCGGTGTCAGCAGTTGCGGCAGCTATATCAATCCGGCGCCCGGCGGCATCATGCCGGTCTGTTCGCCGCTCAGTCTGGTGTTCAATCTGGGCATGGCGCTCAATGGCGTGCTCGTCGTTCTGGGGATCTGGTTCACCCGCGATCTCTGGCCCGCCACGCGGCTGAGAACAATCGCGCTCTGGCTGCTGGCCCTGGGCGGCGATGGCACCATGCTGGCGGGCGCCTTTCCGCTCGACACCATGCCGCTGCTGCACACCATCGGCGCTGCGCTGGCCCTGGGCTTGTCCTGCTTCGGCTTTATCGCCATGGCCCGGCTGGTCTGGGCCCGGCACCGGACCTTTGCGCTCTATAGCCTGGCCACGGGTGTGCTGGCCTTGCTGGGCTTTGCGCTCTATGTCGGGGAAATCTATCTGGGAGGCCGCGGCACGGTTGAACGCCTTGCCGCCTGGCCGCAGACCATCTGGTACATGGCAACCGGCGCCCTGATCCTGCGCGGCACGTTTGCCCGGGCCAAAACCTCGCCCGCCAGTTGACCGTCATCCCGGCCACGACGCATCCCGGATTCGCCCCGCCCGTCGGCAGGGCGTCAGTGCTTGGTGATGCCGCTCAGGGCAGCCGCGATATGTTCCCACTCGCTGGCCACGCTCGCTGTCGCACGCTTCTTGCCGGCGCGACGATACCAGTAATCGGCATTGCCCATATCGGCTTCGATCCAGTGCATCAGTGCGTGCACCCAGTCAAAGGCCTGTACGCCTTCCATCGCCTGCACGATATTGTGCGCCTGCTCCCACTCGGGACCAACGCGCATCTCGCCCTTCTTGAGCCACCACAGCGCCTGCAAGGGCATGCTCATGTCCTTGGGCGGCTCGGACCAGTCCTGGGTGGTAAAAATATCTGTGGCCATCAACGATACTCTAGTTGGCCCGGACGTCACCCGCGGCGGCGTCACAACCAGTTTGAACTTGTGCATTAGCGGCAAATAATGCGGAACGGCGCAGGGATCAAGTAGCAGCCGCTTTTGGCGTAAACGCCGGAGGATGGCTTGCTGCACCCCACCCCCTCCCAACCTCCCCCATCAAGGGGAAGGTGCAGGTCGGAGATCGGGCTCGATTGTGCCCAGGAGTGGCGAGAAACCTCCCCCTTGATGGGGGAGGTAGGCGGGGGTGAAGCCCACCTGCCAGCGTCCGCACGCTGATCAAGAAGGATTTCGACGATGCCTGCAATGCCGGGCAGGCCCGCCATGTTGACCGTCACGGTAAAGACGTCCTGCATGTACATCGCCACCGGATCGGCAGCCAGCGCCTCGTCGCCAATACCGAACGCCGCCGACGGCGTCGCGGGCGTCAGGATGGCGTCGACGCCGGCATGGAAGGCATCGTCGAAATCCTTCTTGATCAGCGTGCGCACCTTCTGCGCCTTGACGTAATAGGCGTCGAAGTAACCTGCAGACAGCACGTATGTGCCGATCATGATGCGGCGCTTCACCTCGCGGCCGAACCCGGCAGCGCGGGTCAGCTCATACATGTCGGTGATGTCCTTGCCGGTCACGCGCAACCCGTATTTGACGCCGTCATAGCGCGCCAGATTGGACGAGGCCTCCGCGGGCGCCACGATGTAATAGGCCGGCAGCGCGTATTTGGTGTTGGGCAGGCTGATATCCTTGACCGTGGCGCCTTCGGCACGCAGCCAGTCCAGGCCCTGGCTCCAGAGCTTTTCGATCTCGGCGGGCATGCCCTCGATGCGATATTCGCGCGGCACGCCGATGACGAGCCCCTTGACGCCGCGTTCGACCGCCGCGGCGAAATCGGGCACCGCGATATCCACGCTGGTGGAATCCTTGACGTCAAACCCCGACATCGAGGTCATCATCAGCGCCGCGTCTTCCACCGTGCGGGCGATCGGGCCGGCCTGGTCGAGCGAGGAGGCAAAGGCCACCACGCCCCAGCGCGAGCAGCGACCATAGGTTGGCTTGATGCCCACCGTGCCGGTCAGCGCCGCCGGCTGGCGGATCGAGCCGCCGGTATCGGTCGCCGTCGCCCCGGCGCACAGCCAGGCCGAAACCGCCGCCGCCGAACCGCCCGAGGAGCCGCCGGGCACCAGATTGGCATTGCTGCCCTCGGCCCGGAAGGGGTTGATGACATTGCCGTAATAGCTGGTCTCGTTGGACGAGCCCATGGCGAACTCGTCCATGTTGAGCTTGCCCAGCATCACCGCGCCATCGCGCCAGAGATTGGCCGTGACGGTGGATTCATATTCCGGCTTGAAGCCATCCAGGATGTGGCTGGCCGCCTGGGTATGCACGCCCTTGGTGGCGAACAGGTCCTTGATGCCCAGCGGAATGCCCTCGAGCGTGCCGCCCTGCCCCTTGGCGAGCTTCTCGTCGCTGGCCTTGGCCATGCTGAGCGCCTGCTCGCCGGTCACGGCAACATAGGCGTTCAGGCTCGGATTGGCCTTCTCGATCGCGCCCAGATACGCCCCCGTCAATTCGCTCGAGGTGAAGCTCTTGTCGGCAAGGCCCTTGCGGGCGGCGGCCAGGCTCAGTTTGGTCAGGTCAGTCAAAACAGGTCTCGCTCGGAAAGGTCGGAACGGTGCGGCGCCTCGGCGCCGGATGAATTTATTGGTCTAGGCCGGTTGCGCCACGCTCAGCCGCATTTCGAAAAACGCCGACCATTGGCTCTCGGGGTAGTCCAGAAATGGTCCGCGCGGGGTGAAGCCGCTGCGCGTGTAGAGACGATGCGCTTCCGGCATGTCGGCGGGCGCACCGGTTTCCAGCATCAGCATGGGCAGTCCCTTGTCCCGCGCCAGCGCCACCAGGGCCGCCAGCAGCGCCGAACCGACCCGCTGGCCACGCACTTCGGGTCGCGTGAACATGCGCTTGATTTCACCCAGCTCCGCCGAGTGCACCCTGAGCGCGCCGATGCCCACCGCCCTGCCCGCTGCATCGCGCGCCACCAGCACGGTGGTATCGGCGCCCGCCATCTGCTCGACGGTCAGCTTGAACTGGAATTCGGGCGGGGACAGCGGCTGCAGGTGCGCATTGAGGTCGGCCACGAGCTCGCGCACCTCGTCCTGCAACGCCGTCTCGATGGCGATGCTGACGCTCATTTATTCGATCACCTTGGGGACCATGAAGAAATTGTCTTCGCTCAGCGGCGCATTGGCCACGATCTGCTCGGGATAGTCGCCGTCGCTGATCACGTCCTCGCGCAGCCGCAGTGTCATCGGCGTGACCGAGGTCATCGGCTCGACGCCGCTCACGTCCACTTCCCCCAGCTGCTCGATGAATCCCAGAATCGCATTGAGCTCCTGCTGGTAGCCGGCCACCTCGTTCTCCTCGATGCGGATACGCGCCAGGCTCCCAATGCGCTTAACGGTCTTGGCGTCGACGGACATGAATAACTCCACAAGCATCCCATTTGCCGCTTCATTAGCAACCACGGGCCCAAAAAGACAATAAAAAGGACTGATGCGCCCGATCAGACTTCCAGCGCCAACCCCGTCTCGAGCGCCACCAGCCCGGTGCCGTCGAGCCCGTCGGCCAGCTGCGCGATTGCCAGCTCGACCGCTGCCTCGTCGCCCGCCAGGGCCAGCAGCCGCCGCGCCCGCTGCGCCAGCACCGTCCTGCCG
>CAXBKI010000071.1:0-9388 GCA_963975955.1 uncultured Devosia sp. | reverse complement strand
CACCATGGGCGGCTGATGCGGCATGACGATCTTGCGCTGCAGCGGCGTCAGCTGTTCGAGCAAGGCCGCGCTGGGCACGAAGCGGTGGCGGAAATAGCCCCAGCTGGGTCCGTAGCGATAGACTGTCATGCGGCGCTCGCCCGGGTTAACCCGGCGCGCAGCACCATGCATGATGGCATCAACGAACAGGAGCGCGTCGCCAGCCTTGAGGTGTATCTCCACTGCGCCGGCCACGCCGTCGACCGAAGTCTGCTCGTCGCGCCGGTTCAGCGCAACGGTCTGCGGATGGCGCAGATTGGACTTGTGACTACCCGGGATGACCATTGTGGCGCCATCACCGGGGCCGATATCGTTGAGCGCGATCAGCACATTGACCTGACCGCAATGGAACTTGCCAGCATGGAAGCGGTATTGGGTGCGGATTGTGCCGACATGACCACCCGAATGCAGGCGCAGCGCCTGGCCGGGGCCGCGGATGGTAGCAAAACACTCGTCGATGAAGGCGGGACCGTGATGGCCGTCGAAATTCTCCGGATCGTCCGTGCCGATGAAATGCACTGCCTTGGCGAACCAGGACGGATGATCGATCATTCGCTGCCAGACGGGACCGGCTTCATAGATCTGTTGCAGCATAATGCCTTCCTGGCGGGCGGCATCATTGTGCGCAAAGACGTTGCCGCGGAATTCGCTGCCGACGAAGCCCGTGAAGGCGTCGAGCGTTCTGTTGCAGTCGGCAAGCTCCTCGGTGCCCAGGGCACCCGGTATGACCAGATATCCGTTCAGGTCGAAGAGATAGCACTCCATGTCAGTGGATGCGCCGACCGGCTGATCGTTCACGCTGCTCGTCCTCCCGCTCGTCCGTTTACCGGATCATTGTGCGAAAGGGAGGCAGGGAAGTGGTGGATGAGGACCGTCCCGCCAACCGCGACCGCACGGTTGAGATCGTCTGCGGGTCTCTCAGAAGGTCGATATGAGCATCGGTCCGTTGTTTAAACGGTCAGACCAAAGACATACCGCGTAGCTCACGCTTTACCACATACCCTGGCTGGACCTCTGGGGGTCCATGACGTGTCTCCGGCCATTTCTGGGGGATTGTTCCCGCTCAGATGGCTGCAGATTTGCGACCAACTACCATACATGTCAACCAAATTCGACATCCGGTTGGCCTGGAGTATTCGCCTCGCCGAGCGGCAAGCACGTGCAGCGAGCATTGACGCGGCCATTGAACGACGGCCCACCTCGATTGCCAGCTTTCAAATAACCAAAGTGACTATGAAGCGCCGTTATGGGGCGCTAGCGGCTATGCTGCAGTCGCCAAGCTGCGAATTCTGAGGTGAACTCGTCCTTGGTTTTCGGATAGAGACCGATGATGGGCGTGCCCGCCTTGACCTTTTCGACCACAAAATCCTCATAGGCAGTCATTTCCACCGCCTCATCGGCAACTTCGTCCGCCAAGGCCGCGGGGATGACGATGACGCAATCGTCGTCGCCGACCAATATGTCGCCGGGAAAGATCGCGACATCACCACAGCCAATGGGGACGTTGAGATCGAGCGCCTCATGGAGCGTCAGGTTGGTCGGGCTGGATGGGCGCGCGTGATAGGCGGGAATGTCGAGCTCGCCAATTGTTGCAGCATCGCGGAAGCCGCCATCGGTGACGACACCGGCAACCCCACGCACCATCAATCTTGTGACCAGAATATCGCCAGCGGAAGCCGCACGCGGATCCTTGCGGCTATCCATGACCAGAATATGGCCCGGAGGGCAGGTTTCGACGGCGACGCGCTGCGGATGGGCGGGATTGCGGAACTCGACCAGCTGATTGCGATCTTCACGGGCCGGAATGTAGCGCAGGGTGAAGGCCGGGCCGACCATGTTGACGCCCTTGCCCTTGACCGGGTGCACGCCCTGAATGACCTGGTTGCGCAAGCCGCGTTTGAACAGGGCCGTGGCCAGGGTGGCGACCGAGACGGTCATGAGTTTGTCGCGCAGTGCGGTATCCATCTGGAAAGTCCTCAAGTCAGCTGGTTTTGGGCAATGAAGGCGTCGAGCTTGGCCTGTTGGGCAGACGTCAGCGGCCAGGCGGAAGGCGGACGCGTCGGACCGCAATCGCGGCCGAGCGCCAGCAGCGCGGCCTTCACGCCGGTCACATTGGTGCCGTTCATTTCTTCGGCCCGGATTTCCTCGAAGGCCTTCATACCCGCGATGAGATCATTGGCTCCGGCATAGTCGCCCGCTTCGAGCGCGGCATGGATGGCCAGGGATCGTTCGGGCCAGACATTGATCAGGCCGGAGGTAAAGCCACGCGCGCCAACCGCATAGAAGGCCGGGGCCCAAATCTCGGCCAGCCCGCCGACCCAGACGAGGTCAGGATCACAGGCGGCCTTGGCTTCAGCGAGCTTGAGCGGATTGGGCGTTGCCCATTTGATGCCTTTAACCTGCGGAAGCGCGCAGAGATCGGCAATGGCTTTGGTGCCGATGGTGTCATTGCGCAGATAAAGCATCATCGGTAGGCCGCCCGAAGCGTCGGCGACCGCCTTCAGATAGTCGACAATGCCGCGCGGGGATACGAAGGGGTCAGATGCACCATGAGCGCGGTCGTGCCCGCCTCAGCCGACGTCTTGGCCAAAGCCATAGCGTCCCGGACACCGCGACCGATGCCCGCCAGAACCAGTGCGCGACCGTCAACCAGACGCACGACCTCGCGCACCATGGTGGAGGCTTCCTCGGTGGTCAGAGCATAGAACTCGCCGGTATTGCCATTGACAACCGGCATATGGAGCCCGGCCCCAAGAGCGCGGTCCAGGATCGGGGCCAGCTTGTGCGGCGCCACATCGCCATTGGCGTCATAGGGCGTGACCAGAATGCCGGAAATCCCCGTCAGGGCCTGTTCGAGAGAGAGTGTCATCGCTTGAGCCTTTCCTAGAAAATGTCGGGTTCGCCGGCGGCGCGGCCGAAATCGCGTTCAAGGAAGTCGAAATCGCAGCCCTTGTCGGCCTGAGTGACATGCTTGGAATATATCCAGCCCCAACCCCTTTCGAAACGCGGCGCTGGCGGGGTCCAGGCAGCGCGGCGGCGCTCGATTTCATCCTCGGCCACCAGCATGTCGAGGCGGCGATTGGGCAGATCGAGCTTGATGATGTCGCCCGTCTGCAGGAATGCCAACGGCCCGCCCACAAAACTTTCCGGCGACACATGCAGCACGCAAGCGCCATAGGAGGTGCCCGACATGCGGGCGTCCGAAATGCGCAGCATGTCGCGATGGCCCTGTTTGATCAGCGCCTTGGGAATGGGCAGCATGCCCCATTCGGGCATGCCCGGCCCGCCCTGTGGCCCCGCATTGCGCAGAACGAGAACGTCGTCGGGTGTGACATCGAGGTTTTCGTCGTCGATGGCCTTCTTCATCTCTGGATAGGAGTCAAAGACCAGAGCGGGGCCCTGATGCACATAGTATTTCGGGTCGCAGGCGGCGGGCTTGATGATGGCGCCATCCGGGCAGAGATTGCCGCGCAGAACCGCCAGCGACCCTTCGTGATAGACCGGGTTGGAAAGGGGGCGGATCACATCATCATTGTAGACGACGGCTTCGGCAATGTTTTCGCCCAATGTCTTGCCATTGGCCGTGACGGCCGAGGTGTCGAGGCGATCGGCGATCTGCTTTTCCAGCGCCAGAAGCCCGCCAGCGAAATAGAAGTCTTCCATCAGATAGCCCTTGCCCGATGGCCGGACATTGGCAAGCAGCGGCGTATTGCGACCGAGGGCATCGAGATCATCCAGCGTCAGGGCAACGCCGGCGCGGCGCGCCATGGCGATGAGGTGGACGACGGCATTGGTCGAGCAGCCGGTGGCCATGGCGACAATGGCGGCGTTACGCACAGAGGCTTCGGTGACGATCCGGTCGGGCGTCAACTCTTCCCATACCATGTCGACAATGCGACGACCGCAGTCGGACGACATGCGGCTATGGGCCGAATCCACCGCCGGAATGGATGAGGCGCCCGGCAAGGTCAGCCCCAGCGCATCGGTGATAGCCGTCATGGTCGACGCCGTACCCATGGTCATGCAGACACCAGCCGACCGGGCAATGCCGCCTTGCACGCCACGCCACTGTTCATCGCTGACATTGCCAGCGCGACGCTCGTCCCAGTACTTCCAGGCGTCCGAGCCGGACCCCAGGGCTTCGCCGGCATAATTGCCGCGCAGCATGGGGCCGGCAGGCAGGTAAATCATCGGGATACCGGCGGTGATGCCGCCCATGACCAGCCCCGGGGTGGTCTTGTCGCAGCCGCCCATCAGCACCACGCCGTCGAGCGGGTGCGAACGGATCATTTCCTCCGCTTCCATGGCCAGCATGTTGCGATAGAGCATTGAGGTCGGCTTAGTGAAGCTTTCGTCCACCGACAGCGTCGGCAGCTCCACCGGAAGACCTCCGGCCTGCAGGACCCCACGCTTTACCGCCGCGACACGCTCGGGAAAGTGGCTATGGCAGGAGTTGAGCTCTGACCAGGTGTTGAGAATGCCGATCACGGGCTTGCCCATGAAATCATCTTCGGAATAGCCCAGCTGCATCATGCGGGAGCGGCGGCCAAAGCTGCGCAGATCATCGGGCGCAAACCAGCGGGCAGACCGCAATTGGCCGGCCTTTTTGCGCGTCTTGTCGTTCATCTCACTCCTCCGCAATTACAGAGTGTGTATGCGTATACATGCGATGCTGTCAACGGCAGGTTCTCTGGTTGAGGCAACGATAGCTGCGGGCGCTTGACAACACGCGCTCTGATGGAGCAGAAAATGTATGCGCATACATCGCGCATTCGTAACGGCTCGGGAGGACGCCTGCCGTGACGCAACAGGAGCCGCCGGGAGGTGGCCAGGGAGGAACAGATAATGATCAATCGTCGCGCAATTCTTGCTGCCATGGGGGCGGCTTTGCTGGTCTCCACGGCGCCTTCGGCGCATGCTCAGAACCTGCCGGGCAATGTCCGCATGGTCATCGGCTCGACCTCGACGGGTGGAGACACCTACCAGAATGCATCCATCGTGGCCGAAGCGCTGGCTGCGCATCTGGGCATCAACATCAAGGTCGATCCGGTTGGCACCAGCGAGGGCCTGAAGGCGCTGGATCGCGATGCACGCGGCACCACGGTCATGCTGCATCACGACCAGATCTATCTGTCCTATCTCTATGGCGTGCCAGGCAATGACGACCCGTTTGCCAATTACGTGGTTGGCCCGACCGTCGCGATCAATCCGGGTGACAGCTTCCTCGTTCCGGCAGACTCGCCCTATCAGACCATGGACGACATCCTGACCGCGGCCGCCAATGGCACGCAGATCCGTGTGGCCATCCAGCCCGGTGGCGTGTCGGAAATCGGCTTCACCGCCATGCGCAATGCGGCCAAGGTACGCTCGCCTGGTTCGGAAAAAAACATCGTTGCCGTAAACACCGGCTCGCAGGCCGACAAGAACCAGGCCATGTGGGACGATCTGGCAGATGTCATCAACGGCTCGATCCAGGCCAACGAGCAGTTCACCCAGCTGCCAGCCGATGATCCGAAGGCCATGCGCTTTGTCTGGATCACTGCCCGCCCGGCAACGCTCGATCAGGCTCCGGAAGCCGGCATGGGCGCCACCACACGTGCCGATTTCCTGCAATATGCCAGCCCCGTCACCAGCGTTACGCTGGATGGCACAAAGGACTTCTCCTTCGACAAGGAATTCTTCCTCCTCTACAACAAGGACATGGACCCCGCGCTGATGGATGCCATCGACACGGCCCTTGGTGAAATCTACGCCGCAGGCGACATCCAGAAGCGTCAGGCCGAGGCCTTCTTCATCCCCAACTTCCAGCCGCGTGCCCAAGCGCTTGAGCATCTCAGCGCCAAGAGCGAGCGGATCGGTGGCATCATCGAAGATCTGCAGTCCGAGTAAGCTATCGTTCCTCCCCGACTCGGCCGGAGACATTCGGCCGGGTTACCATGTTTTTGTGGAGACCGGTCATGGGCGACTGGACCAAGGTGAAGATCGACTTCGCCTCATCGCACCTCATATTTCCGACAGCGATCGGCGTAATCCTGTTGATCCTGGGTGCTGCTATCCTGGTTACAGAACGCCGAGCCCTGATGGCTTCGGGCGCCATGTGGCGCGAAACCTTCGCCAGGATGGATAAGCCTCGCTTCTTCGGCGCGATGTTCCTGACTGTGCTCTATTTTTCTCTGATGGTGCCGATCGGCGATATTTGGCCCAATACGGGCATGGGCTTCTTGCTCTGCTCCATTCCCTTTGTCGCGTTGACGGGTCTGCTGTTCATGCACGAGCGAACGCCCAAGAGGGCCATTCCGGTCCTCATAGTCGCCCTAGCCGGACCATTGCTTGTCTGGTGGCTGTTCAGCGACATTTTCTTTCTCACTCTGCCCTGAGCCGGAGATAATCACGCCATGGACTTTCTTGGGCTCATTTCGCCGCTCTTTGTTCTGCTCGCCGTTGTCGGCACCTTGGTCGGCATCATATTCGGTGCCATTCCCGGCATGACGGCGACCATGGCCGTCGCCATCTGCCTGCCGCTGACCTATTCGCTTGGCCTCGAAAACGGCCTTGCCCTGCTGCTGGGGCTCTATGTGGGCGGAATTTCCGGTGGGTTGGTACCGGCCATTCTGCTTGGCATTCCCGGCACGCCCTCATCCATCACCACCTGTTTTGACGGTTATCCCATGGCCCAGAGCGGGGAAGGCGAAAAGGCGCTGCGCATCGGGATCATCGCGTCCCTGGTGGGCGGCTTGATATCGCTGGCCGCGCTCTATTTCTTCGCGCCAGCCCTGGCCGACTTCGCCATACGCTTTTCCTATGTCGAAAAGTTCCTGATCATCCTGTTTGCCTTGACCGTCATGGCAGCGCTGTCGAGCAATATGCTGCTGGGCATCTTCTCGGGCTTTCTGGGCATTTTCGTCAGTCTGATCGGCGTCTACGATGTCACCGATGGCGGCAACGGCCATTTCCGACTGATCCCCCCGGGCACGGACTATTGGCTCGAAAGCGGGTTCTCGCTACTGCCGGTGCTGATTGCGCTCTTCGGCCTGACGGCAATCCTTGAAGACGCTGAAAAGGGCATGCCCAGAGGCATGTCGCTCAGCCAGATCAAGGTCGGCGAGCATTCGCGCTTTTCCCTCTCGGTCTTTAAGGGGCAGGTCTTCAACCTAGTCCGCTCCTCCGGCATCGGCACATTCGTGGGCATTCTGCCAGGTGTGGGCGGGTCTGCGGCCTCCATCCTCTCCTACACGGCTGCCAAGACCACTTCAAAGCATCCCGAACGCTTCGGCAAGGGCGAGCCGGCAGGGATCATGGCCTCCGAAGCGGGCAATAATGGCCTGACTGGGGGCGCTCTGGTCCCCCTGCTTTCACTCGGCATTCCCGGCGACAGCACGACTGCGCTACTGATCGGTGCTTTTGCGCTTCAAGGCATCCAGGTCGGACCGCTGTTTATCGGCAATAATGGCGACACCTGGAATGCGATGATCTTGGCCATGGTCGTGGCCAACCTGGCCATGTTTGTGATGATGTATTTTGCTATCCGCTGGTTTGCCATGGTGGTGGCCGTGCCCAAGCACATCCTCTATCCGGTCATCCTGATGATGTGCGTGATCGGCGCCTATACTATCAATTATGGCATCATGTTCGATGTCTGGACCCTGATAATCTTTGGCGTCTTCGGATGGCTTGCCACCAAGCTGAGGCTTGAAGTGGCTCCGTTTATTATCGGCTTCATCCTCGGGCCATCGGCGGAAATCTATTTCGTCAAAAGTCTGGAATCCTTCGGTGACCTGACCATCTTCTTCACCAAGAGCTGGATCGCCGCCCTACTCTGGGTATTGATCGCGGGATCAGTTGCCCTATCAGTCGTCATGGCGCGCAAATCGCGCCAGCAGAGCTCCGATTGCCAGAGCTTGGCGTAAGCATGTGCATCCGGTAAGAGCGAGCCATGGCAATTCGATCCGGCGACACAGCTCAGATTCGTCGCGGCGGCGGCGTGACCATGGCCGAGGTCGGCCGCCTTGCCGGTGTGTCTCAGGTGACGGTTTCCCGCGCCCTTTCAACGCCGGGCAAGGTCTCACCTGAAACCCTGCGACGCATCCAGGACGCCATTGCCCGCACGGGCTATGTCCCCAACGCTGTGGCCGGCGCCCTGGCTTCGAGCAAGTCGAACCTGATTGCGGCGCTTGTGCCATCGGTGACGAACATCGTCTATTCGAGCATGCTTCATGCCTTTTCCGACATCATGTGGGGGCACGGCTATCAGATTATGCTGAGCGAGACCGGCTTTGATCTGGAGCGCGAAGAAAAGGCTATCGCGACACACCTGTCGCGCCGTCCGGACGCTCTCCTGCTCACCGGTACACGGCATAGCGCTGGGGCCCGGCGCATGCTTCTCAATGCGGCGATTCCAGTTGTCGAAGTCTGGGACATCTCTGACACACCGATCGATTGCTGCGTGGGCTTTTCCCATGTCGAGGCGGGCCGTGCAGCAGCTGATTTCGCAGCCCAAGCAGGCTATCGCAATGCAGCGACCATCACGGCAGGCGACGAGCGTGCGGTCCGGCGAAGAGATGCGTTCAGTGCTGGATTCGAAAAGTCCACGGGGCGCTCGGTGCAGGGCGTGGACTTCTCGGCCTCAGCAACTCTGGGGTTGGGGAGGCAGGCTCTGGGCGTATTGCTCGATCAAGGCCTGGAGCCGAACTCGGTCATTTTCTGCAGCTCCGATCAGTTCGCTCATGGCGTTTTAGTCGAGGCCATGGCGCGTGGCCTTTCCGTGCCGAAGGACGTGGCCGTCATCGGCTTTGGCGACCAGGAATTCGCTGCCATGACCGAACCCGCGCTGACCAGTGTCCGAATAGACCGGCAGGTCCTGGGACAAGTCGCAGCCAACGCGCTGGTGGATCGGTTCTCTTCGGAGCCCGGCACATCAATGGTTCACGACGTCGGCTTCGAGATCATTCGCCGTCAGTCGGCGTGACCGGGTAGCAGGATAGCCGAGACAGGTCGACGACGTTGTCGCGAACCGTAGACGGCAGCCATTGGCAAAAGGAATGGTCGCTTTCGGGAGATAGTGATCTTGGCCTGTGGCCGCAATAGCGCGCGCTTCTGCCCGGCGGTTTCCGACCCTTTACCGCCGCGGGACGTGTTGCGGAACCATGCGAAAGCTGACGTCCATAGATTTGTACCAAAGGGATTGCGCTCGCTTGGTTGCAGTGGATTGCTTCAGGTCCCTGGCTGGAGCGCCTTCATGCCGCTTGAACATTGGTCAGCCTTCATCGCCGCGTCGGCGGTGCTGCTCGCGATCCCGGGAGCAACGACAATCCTCGTCATCTCCGATGCGCTCGGCCACCGCCGGAAGGGG
>CAXBKI010000070.1:0-9447 GCA_963975955.1 uncultured Devosia sp. | reverse complement strand
GGAAGTTGGTCGGGCCAGTGAGTAGGGAAGCAAAACTACATACGGATCCGCTGCATTTCGATGGCAGCCACCGCCTCCAGATCCGCCTGCT
Source organism: uncultured Devosia sp. (assembly GCA_963975955.1). Classification (GTDB taxonomy): domain Bacteria; phylum Pseudomonadota; class Alphaproteobacteria; order Rhizobiales; family Devosiaceae; genus Devosia. The sequence goes on along the minus strand of CAXBKI010000070.1, from coordinate 9,356 downwards.
TTGCCTTTGTGTTGGTTGCCATCTCCAGCAGATGGCCGCTTGCAGTCATCATGTCGGAAAGTCGGAGAATTGCGTCCTCAATCGTCATCAGGAATGTGTCGTCGTCGACTTTGCCCTTGGCTCTGAAGGTCGGGATAAGCGCGCCGCCGTTGATGTATCCGTGACCAAAGATAAAGCCATGGGCCACCTTATTTCGCTCCGCCGCGAAATCACTAACAAGCCTGGCCAGCAACTTGTCGCCCTCCCTTTTGTATTCTGCGGGAAGGGCGGTCTCTCGAAAGAGAGCTCGTACAGTGTGGACTTTGTCGGCGAAAGCCATGTTCGCAGTGACAATACGCTGCTGTGGCCAATCCAAGCGGAGAAGCTGACCGAACAGCTCATTCAACGACATCTCAATTTCGGTAAACGTCGACAGGTAGTAACCCATCAGGGCGAATGCCTGCGTCGGCTGATCCAACTGCCCGATCGTTTCCAGGTATTCTCTAAGGCTGTCGGGTACCATCGTCCTTTTCCTCCAATGGAAACGGGCGGCCCGAGGCAGTTTATTGCCTCGAACTGCGGGACCAGACGCCAATCTACGCCCGCAAAGCAGCATCAAGGACCACTTCACCCGTCGCCCCTTTCGAGGCTTGGCGATTGTGATCAAAATGTCTTTGGAAACCGTAATGAACTTCGAACTACGACCCATGGTGCCCGTCGCCACACCCGCCGCCTATATCGGCGGCAAACGCAACCTGTCCAAGCGCATCACGGCGCTGATCGAGACCATTCCCCACACCACCTATGCCGAGTGTTTCGTCGGGATGGGTGGCATATTCCTCAAGCGCCGATCGGCCCCGCCGGCCGAGGTCATCAATGACTATTCCGGCGATGTCGCGACCTTCTTCCGCATCCTGCAGCGCCACTACACGCCATTCATGGAAATGCTGCGGTACCAGATCTCCAGCCGCCGCGAGTTCGAACGCCTCAAGGCGAGCGACCCAGCAACATTGACCGATTTGGAGCGCGCCGCTCGGTTCCTCTACCTTCAGCGGCTGGCCTTCGGCGGCAAGGTGTCGGGCCAGAATTTCGGGGTCAGTCCAGGTATGGGCGGACGCTTCAATATTACGAAGCTGGCGGCCACCCTTGAGGACGTGCATGAGCGCCTGGCGGGCGTGATCATCGAGAACCTGCGCTGGCAGGATTTCATCGCCAGATATGATCGGCCGGGTGTGCTGTTCTACCTCGACCCGCCGTATTTCGGGAACGAGCAGGACTACGGGACCGGCATGTTTTCCCGCGATCAGTTTGCTGAGATGGCCAATGCTTTGAAGTCACTCAAAGGTCGCTTTGTCATGTCAATCAACGACAGACCGGAGATCCGTGAACTGTTCGCTGGTTTCGAGCAGCATGAGGTCCAACTGACCTACACGCTCGCTGGCGGGATCAACGCCAAAAAGGCCAGGGAGCTCGTAATTGTCGGTTAGAGAATTGTATGCGAGTCTCTCGGCCACAGCAGTACCAATGGGTGATCGGGATCGAGCCGCACCTCAAACTTAGGGGGTAATATGGCCGAGTTTTCCAAGATCGAATGGACAGATCACACCTTCAATCCTTGGACTGGCTGCACGAACGTCAGTCCGGGTTGCGACCACTGCTATGCGGAGGCGTGGTCGAAGCGCTCCGGTCATGTGAAGTGGGGCAACAACCCTCGCAAGCGCACGACCGATGCCTATTGGAAGGCCCCGTTCATGTGGCAGTCGAAGGCCGATGAGTTTTCGGCGAAACATGGCCGTCGCCAACGCGTTTTCTGCGCCTCTCTGGCCGATGCGTTCGACAATCAAGCAGAGAAGACTTGGCGCTCCGACCTGTTTGACGTGATCCGTCAAACCCGTGGCTTGGATTGGCTCTTGCTCACTAAGCGCCCCCAGAACATCGCAAAAATGTTGCCGCCAGACTGGGGGAACGAAGGATATCCCAACGTGTGGTTGGGGTTCACGGCAGAAGACCAGACCCGTTATGACCAACGATGGAAGCACCTAGCGGCGGTACCTGCCGCAGTGCGTTTCGTCTCATATGAACCAGCAATTGGACCTTTGCGGTTGCCTGATGTTGGCATGCAACCAGACTGGCTAATCTGTGGGGGAGAAAGCGGACATGGCGCGAGACCAATGGATCCCCAGTGGGCTCGCGACATTATCGGTGACTGCGAGTTGCATGGTGTAGCGCCATTCTTCAAGCAGTGGGGTGCCTACGAAAATCATCCACTCGTGCGTGACGGGGGGCTATCAGTTCCAGAGGCGAAATTGGCTGATGCTCTCGGGAAAGGTGGTGGCATGCTTGACGGACGCGTGATTCGCCCTTCAGCCAGGGAGCGCGCCTACCAAGTCGCGTGATGGTCGAGGGGCACACGTGCATATGGCAAAAGGCCAATTCAAATGGGTGCCCGGTGGTGCGGCGCCCAAAATGGAACGACACAGCAATGCCAAGTTGGAACTGCTCGAGCTGTATCTTCGAAACTACTTCGACACCGTCGTCGCAGACCCTCGCCTAGACCGTCTCTACATATCGTTCGTGGATGGCTTTTCGGGGGGAGGGAAGTATCTGGACCGTGATGGTGGCGAGCGCGCCGGCAGCCCATTTGTGCTGCTGAGGGCGGTCGCTGAAGCCCAGGAACGGTTAAACGTTGGGCGAAAAAAGCCAATCGTTATTGAGCCGCGCTTCTACTTTGTGGACAGCAGCAAGGGAGCCATCGAGTATCTACGCCATGAACTCATGGTCGATGGGTATGCAGACGCCTTGAAAGAGGGCAGCATTCTGCTCTTCAACGACGAGTTTGAGGCAGTAAGCAGCAAGATCATTGCCGATATAAAAGAGCGCCACCATGGCGGAAGGTCGCTTTTCGTCTTGGACCAAAAGGGTTGGAATGCTGTCCAGTTCCTAACTGTCCGGTCGATTTTGGAGGGATTGCCGAGGGCAGAGGTAGTGTTGACCTTCGCGGTCGACTGGCTGATCAGCTACATGAACGAGGGAAAAGAGTTCACGCAGGCAATGGCCAAAGCTGGGTTCAGTCCGTGGCAAATTACTCGCTACCTGGAGGCACGAGGGTTGCCTGGGTACCGGTATCTGATACCGAGACTGCTCTTGCAGGACATTAGAGAATGCACCGGCGCACCATTTTTCTCCCCATTCTTCATCCGCTCGGCCCTTGCAGATCGAGACCTTTGGATCATTCACTTGTCCAAGTTGACGACCGCTAGGAACGTCATGGTGGCCTCCCACTGGGAGGTAAGCAACGCGCATTCTGTTGGGTCTAGTTCGATCCACCAAGGCCCCGCTGGCCTAAAGATGCTTGGATTTGATCCACATTGGGAGGATGGCCTTCCGATGGACTTTGCTTTCGATGAGGCAGCGGCAACATCAATCGGCAGTTCGCTGCGGATGGAGTTGCCCCGCTTCATTGCCGGTTTAGATCAGGGAGACCCGCCGACAATTGAACTTCTGCACTCCCAGATCGCAAACCATACGGCAGCAACGAAAGATCAGATCGAGGCAGCTCTTGTGGATCTGCACGGCGCTGGAGAGCTCGATATCCTGTCGCCGGCGGGAGGCCGAAAACGTGGAGCATCGCTGACCAAGCTAGACCGGGTTGGATTATCGCGGCAGGGGCGACTTTTCGACTGGTAATCTGCTGCCATCCGAAGTTGCGCGCGATGCCATCTGAAATTGCGCGCTACACGATTGCGGGTGGATACGCTGGACTCCAATACGCGTGAACACGCGCCGGCGCGGCTGCGACCGTTTCTGGGCCAGCGCACCCGCTGGATGAAGGGCTGGATGCAGACCTTCATCGTCCACAACCGGAATCCGGTAAAACTGATCGCCGAAATGGGACTGGGCCCGGCATTGGTATTCGAGGTGCTGGTGCTCGGCATGATCGTCTCGCCGCTGCTCCATTGCGGGCTGGGCATCGGCCTGCTGCTGCAACTGGCGCTCGGCGCACCGCTGTTCGATGGCCGCGGCTGGTCGGTGTTCTACACCGGCGTATTGGTGCTGGGCTATGGCAGCACTTTTGCCGCCACCACACTTGGCCTCCTCCGCCTGCAACGGCCACAGCTGCTTCCGCCGCAATGCCTGCTGCCGCTCTACTGGCTGCTGATCGCCTTCGCCACCTGCAGCGCCCTGATCGAGCTGCTGTGGCGACCGTTCTACTGGTTCAAGAGCCCGCACGAGCCGGTGGAACGTCCCGCCCGCCGGCCGTTGTGGGCTCTAAAGTTCGCCAGGCGGGCCAAGGCGTGAGTTATGCCGGGGTGGTTGGGCGACCTGACTGATTGGCGTTGACGATAGGGCGGGCAATGTGCGGAATGGACGTTCCAAGGGCAAGTTCACGGCGGGCGTTTTTACTGCGATGTTTAGCGACGATAGAAGTGAACGAGCTGCGCTGGTGGCTGTCGTCTGCACGGTGGTGGTTTTCTTGATTGGGCTATGGGCTGGCGGCTACCACTACGAACGCCAGCAGCAGGATGCGGCCCAAAGCAATTGGCCAGAGCTTCATCTTCTTGAAGGAAATCCCGAAAGCTACCAAACCATATGCAATGCACCCGTAAACGAAATCCAAGCAGACCTGTGCCAACAATGGCGCTCCGCTGAGGCTGCGACGAATGCGGCTGGCTGGGCTCAGTTGCAACTCTGGCTGGGGAGCGCTGGCTTCGTTGGTCTTGTAGTCACTGCCGTATTGGCTGCCCTTGCCTTCAAAGAGACCCAAACGCAAGCCAAGGCCGCTCTCAGGTCTAATGCTAAGGCGACGGTTGCGAACAGTATTGCCAGAGAGACTGGCCGCGCACAGGTCCGAGCCTACCTTGACATAGCCGACGTTACATACAGAATTTCCAGAGACATGCTCATCGTACGAGGTCATCTGTTCAACAATGGCCAGTCGCCAGCGTTTAAATTCGAAGCGGCGCCCCATGCCAGCGTCAACACCACCCTTTATGAGCCATCCCTGAGCGAAGTGCCCAGCTTTGTTGGCAAGGAAGAGACGTTCACATTCAAATGGTCGAACACAAGATTGGCCTTTGGTGATCTTGAGCACATTTTTGAAGGCGGAACATTTTGGGGTGCTCATTGCACGTTCAGATGGGTCGACGTCTTTCAAAAAACCAACAACATAAAGATTAGCATGCTGACCATTGGGGGGCTCTCCGACGCTGATGGCAACGGGTTTAGGACCGGCAAAATGCGCGTGCGCTACGTGACCGCTGCATACGGCAAAGAGCCCCCCAAGCAATAGCGCTTGGCACGCAGCCCGCACGGCCCGACATCTAAACCTCCTGCCTACTCATGGCGCCCACCAGCTTGGTGCGTTTGATACACAAGGCCGGAAAGACCCGCCCCAACGGCCGGACATCAAATTGTTCATCAGGATGGCTGAGGCGCGCGCACTTTGTGGTTATCCCGACGACCCCCACCTCAATCCCTCCCCTCAAGGGGGAGGGAGGCGCAAGGAGCGGGTCTGGTGTGGTGTGAAGGTTCTGGCTGGCGGTCGATGATACTGCGTGTCAGCGCGGCGGCGCCCATCCTCTCAATATGTCGGCACGACCAGCCCGGGATTGCGCGTCTGGACCAGTTGCCCGCCCTGGAGGTCGAGCTGTTCGTTGGCGGCGATAGCGAAGGCATACTCGCCGTGTTCGGTTGTCAGAGTGCCGCTGACAGGGCTGGCGCTCATGCCGACAAGGCCCAGCACCTCTCCGCTGCGATCGGTGATGATGCGCACGCCGCGGGGGGCCGAGAACAGCGGGGCACGGTCGCGCCAGGCGGCGATACCGTCCAGCGTGTTGATCAGCTCGAAATCATGGCCATCGACGCGGCGGGCATAGCCGGTTTGATGGGCCGCATCGCGGTGCTCGATCTGCTGCGGCGTCAGCCCGGTGAACCACAGCGTGGCATCGGGCCGGGGCTGGATGCCGCAGAGCCGCTCGACGAAATCGAGCATGCACAGGATCGAGGGCGAATAGACCTCGGTGAAGCCTTCCGCCCCGGTGAAGGGATTGAGCGTCTGGGCAAAGCGGCTCGATTTGAACAGAGCGCTCAGGATCGGCTGCAGGACCCAGCTTAGTTCGACATGGCGGTGATGGGCCTCAAAGGCATGCGGCGCCCGGATCAGGCTGAGAAAATTGGTCGGACCACACCAGCTATTGTGGTCAAAGGCGCGGTCAAAACGTGGATCGTCCAGCGCCAGCGAGGTAAAGGGATATTTGGCAAAGAACTTGGCGGTATTGAGCAGATAGCGCTGCAGCGCCTGGGCGAAGAACACGTCGTCGCCGATTTCGCAGGCCAGCACGCGCAGCAGCACATCGGACTGGATGCGGACCAGCCGGTCATGCCGGTCCCGGTCGTAGAAAAATCCGTCCTCGGCATCAAAACACTGCTTGAACAGCGCCGCCGTGCTGGCCTCGGCCCCTGTTTCCCATGGGCTGCCATCTTCGCCCAATTCCGCGGCGATGCGCGCCAGATATTGCCGCTGGCACGCGACATTGGCGGTCAGGTCCGGCGCAATGAAAGGCAATAGCGGATTGTCGGGATGGCAGGCCTTGGGATCGTTGTTGAACGGGCTGTCGGGCACATGCCAGAACCGCGCGGACAGGTCATGGCCAGTATCGAAGGCGCAGAAGGCTTCCACTGCGCCGGTGCCCCGCGTGTTGCGCCATTGGGCTAGCCAGGCATCATTGCGCGCCATGGCCCGATACATCTGCGCAAGCCAGGCTTTGTCGTGATCGTTCAGGCAATAGTGCGTCCATACCGAGCGCGCCAGCGGCGTCACGGTCTGGATCTGGGAGAATACCGGACCCGTGGCCGTCAGCTTGTAGGGAAACAGGCCGTCTGCGCGCTGATGGGTGGCAAAGCCGGCAAAGGTGGCAGCAGCCACCGAGGGAATGAACCGGCTGAGCAGTTCGGCATTGATCGTGCCGGTGCTTTCCAGCCAGCAGCCGAAATAGATGCCGCCTTCATTGAGCAGGGGCCGGCCGTCCACGCCTGGCTTGATGCAGGCGATCAGCTCGCGCACGGCGTCGCAATAGCGGGCTTCCATCTGCGGCGTCGAGGCCACGAAGCGCACGCCTGAAGCGATGAACTGGGCCAGAACATCTGGATTTTCAACCGGGCCGACACGAGCGGTAAGGTCTGTCCTGCGCAATCTGTCAAGCAGGCTGGAGCTGGCCGGGTGCTGGTTCATCCTGGTTCCTCTCGCGCAGCGGTGCCCCGTTCAGGCGCCCATGGGGTTGTGACCCTAGCAGGTGTCTTACAGGCCCAGGGCGGGAGCGATCAATGTGCTGGTCTGGTCGATACGTCGCCCACCAGGATTGCCCTGATGGCCGCGCCGCTTCACCGCGCCTGCCCGGTCACCTGGGCGCTCTGCCAAGGCACTGACTTGTCAGGAGTGATTTCGCTTGCGGGAGTTCTTGCCCACCTGCGTCCCGAAGACCCGATCACGTCCGGCTGCCTTGGCGCTGTAGAGCGCCCCGTCCGCGGTTTCGATCAGCTCGTTGACGCTGCGCTCTGTCGCGTCGGGCATATAGGTCGCCACACCCACACTGACGGTGACATAGCCCTTGTCGACGGCGGCATGGGGGAGCCGCGCTTCGGACAGCGCGCGCCGGAAACTCTCGGCCACCAGATAGGCACCGTCCTCGTCGGTGTCGGGGAGAATGGCCGTGAATTCCTCGCCGCCAAACCGGGCCACCACGTCGGCGGGCCGCTTCAGGCATTGCTTGAGCAATTGGCTGACCTGCCGCAGGGCCTCATCGCCAGCCAGATGGCCGTAATGATCATTATAGGGCTTGAACCGGTCGACATCGACCAGCAGCAGGCTCAAGGCGGTGCCCGCGCGGCCGGTGCGGCGGATTTCCGCATCGATGGCATCATCGAACGCACGCCGGTTGAGCAGTCCTGTCAGGCTATCGGTGCGGACCAGATGCTTGAGCTGATTGGTGGTTGTGTGCAGGTCCTGCTCGGCCTGCTTGAAGCGGGTCACGTCGACAACCGCCACCATGGTGGTGCCATTGCTCGTGGGGCGGGTCCGGATCTGGAGCCAGCGATCATTGACGAGATGAACCTCGACCGAGCTTTCGCGCTGCAGATTGGCGAAGCGCTCCTCGATCCATTCGGCGGCGGCGGCCAGATCGCGGGGGGCTCCCGGCTGCTCGCCGCGTTCGATCACGGCAGCCAGCATATCGCGATAATGCGTCCCGGGCTGACGCAAATCGCCGGTCAGCGGAAAGGCGTCCCGATATTGCTCGTTGCAGAAGATCAGCCGGCCCTGGCCGTCGAACATGGCCAGCCCCCCGGTCATTTCCGCGAGCGCATAGGACAGGGTATCGCGACTGAGCGTCAGTTCCTGCTGCAATTGCCTGTTGGCGGTGATGTCACGCGATACGCCCGCCAGCCCGATAACGTTGCCGCTTGGATCATGCAACGGCACCTTGGTCGTGGAATACCAGCGCGTGACACCGTTGGCGTCGGTGGTCTGTTCTTCAAGATCCACTACCGGCGTGCCGGTGACCAGAATGGTATTCTCGGCCTCAAGCTGCGCCTGGGCACGCTCGAAGGGCTCGACGGCGTAATTGTCCTTGCCGATGAGTTGGCCGACATCTTTGACGCCGAACAGACGCATGGTGCCGTTATTGGCGGCAACGAACTTGCCGTGACGATCCTTGACATAGGCATAGTCCGGGGCGTGGGCCAGCGCGGTCGCCATCAACTCGCGCTCCGCCGACAGGCGCCAGAACTGCATATAGGCCAGCCCGGCAATCGCGGTGGTAAAGAGGTTGAGCGCGACGACAGACAGCATCCCCGGCTCGGCTCCCGCGATATGGGCTCCGGGCAAGGACAGGGAGGCAAGCGATGTCACCAACCCGGTCAGCGCGGCAAGTGCCAGTATGTGCCAGAATTCGAAACGCGACTGGCCGACCAGCCGGTTGATCGCCAGCCCGGCGAGGCTGGCCAGTACCATGGCCGGCAGGCCCGCAAAGATCCCGGCGCCGCCGACGGCCAGGCGATAGCTGATCGCAATCAGGCTGCTGACCAGCGCGGCGGGCCACCCGCCGAACAGGGCCGCCACCGCCAGAAGCGAATAGCGCAGGTCCAGATAGATACCCGGCTTGACCTGGGCAGCCATGACCATCGAGGCAATGGCGCCGATGCCCATGATGGTGGCAAACAGCAGCTCACGATACAGGCGTGGCAAAGGCTTGAGCCAGTACTTGGCCTGCGATCCGAACAACACAAACAGTGCAACCACTGCCAGATTGCCCGCGAGGATTTGCCATGTGGACACTGTCAATATGTGCAACCCTTGTCCCGGTCCGGGCATGCCCGGGTCA